>CAZVSL010000140.1:0-12355 GCA_964629935.1 uncultured Calditrichaceae bacterium
TCACGTTATAGAATGGCACGTTTGGAATTTACCCACACAAAACGACATAGAGCCTGCAAAATCGAACAGGGCTCACTCTGATCCCACGGTGCGCTTCGCGACCCTGGCTTTGTTGTGAAAACGTCTTCGGCGTATGTGTTTGTTTGCGGTTTCCAAATATCGTTCTATGAGGGCCTATTTATCCCGTGTAATCCTGTTATCCTGTCAAATTATTTATAGAATACCCTTACCCTACCCTATTCGATCCGTGAAGATCAGTGCGATCCGTTTGATCTGTGCTGAGGCGTGGCAATGGTTTCTGCCATTTCAGTTTGATTTTTGTTTCTAACTCAGATATCTTATTTTGTTACGCTATATAAACGCAAAGAATTGTGGAGAAAACTATGGAAAATAACCACGGGCCGTCTCAGCAGGCCCGGCTGCCGGTCTGGCGGGCCTGGAGCGTGCATGTGTACACCAGCCTGGGGTTAGTCTTCGCCCTGCTTGCTGCTGTGGCTGTGCTGCAAGAGCAAGCGTTCCTGGCCGTGATCTACTCGAGCTTCGCCATGTTCATCGATGGCACCGATGGCGTGTTGGCCCGCAGATGGCAGGTGCGCAAATGGACGCCCGCATTCGACGGCCGCAAGCTCGACGACATCGTCGATTATCTCACCTACACGTTCGTGCCGGTCCTGTTTGCCTATCGCTTCGAGGTGGTTACAGGCGTGTGGACAGGCGTATTGGCCATCGTCCTAATCAGTGCGGCTTACGCTTTCTGCAATGAGCACGCCAAGACCGAAGACGGATTCTTCACCGGCTTCCCGTCCTACTGGAACGTCATCGTGCTCTATCTCTACTGGTTTGATTGGCCAGTGTGGATAGCCGGATCGATTCTGCTGTTGTTTGCCGTCCTGGTGTTTGTACCGCTGAAGTACATCTCTCTGAACCAGACGCAAATTGGACGCAAACTCAACCTGCTGCTGTTTGTTGGCTGGGCCGGCGTGCTCCTGGCGCTGCTCATCAATTTCGAATCGCCAAATCGCGTGCTGCTCTGGCTGTCACTATTCTTTCCTGCGTACTATATGGTGGCGCCGTTTGTGATGCGCTTTTGATGGTAGGAGACGAAAGTAAGTAGCTATTACCTTAGTATTCTCTCAAAGCTTCCATCTTCAAGGCCTTTGATTGAAGCCTGACCAGTCTGAGCGCTTTTTCTCTCCTCCTCAAATCTGGGTCTTCAATTTCTGGAATTTCCTTTATCATCCGTACATAGTCTTGAGGTAAGCCATGTTCTACTGCGCCGGCGATTACAAATGCCTTGTACCAACGATACGGTAAGAGCTTATCGCTGATAAAGTTACGATTGGCAAAATAGGCGCAAGCGGCAATCTGTTTCTCATCACCCAAAATATTCACCGTAATCTCCCTGCGATAATAACCTCCGCTGTGTACGCCTTCTTTAGCATCAAGTAGTTCAATCTCGGCATCCTGGATGTCAAAGATAACACCGTAAACTCTGTCTTTGGGGTCGCCCGTCGTAACGATATTACACTTAGCTGATCCATCTTTGCTTCTTTTGTGAAAGAACAACTTGTACTTGCACAATTCACCAACCGCGAAGAAGGAAGCCGACGGGGCTCGCGCTCCATCGTTGAGCCTTCTCTCAAACATATTTGATCCATAAGCAAAATACTTCATTGTTCAGCTCCATTGGCTATAAGAACCGCCGTATATACCCTATTAAGGAATCCTGTCCTTGTTATGAAATGCTGTCTAAGAATTATACATCCAATGAATATCCAAAATAATGCAGCAGGCAGCACATAAACATAAGAAAAGACCCCCAACAGAAAAAAGCATACAAGGCCGCCGGTTAATGTTGAAGATGCTATAGATAGTCTTAAGAATGCCAACATATTATACCTCTCAATGAATCTCTCATGCAGTTCAGGATTTCTGCAAAATGCCATCATTTCGGCCATTAGGTGAAAATCATGCGAATAGGGCGAGATTTCGACAGCATTTTCTATCTGCTTAGCCTTAATGATTAAACGGCGTATTGCCTCTTCTGCGGCCGTGAAATTTCTGACATGAGCCTGTTCTGACAGACGCTTTCGCCAGAAACTTCTGTAAAGAACACCCAAGCACAAAAGCAAATGTCCAATGGCAAAAGAAACAACAAGCAAAACAAGAAAAAGAATTATTTTTTCGCTGACTCCTAACTGCAAATCTAATCCATAGTATCTCGTGCTGCCGAAGTCAAGCGTTATTTTAAGCAAGAGCGGACTAGCTACACAAAAGAAAAACAGGAAAGCAGAGACAACATAGTAGAAAAAATCACGCCCGAATGACGAACTGCGTGCATATAGTTGTTCAAGCGGTTCCATTTTGTCTTCTCGTTTTGGCTTCGAGTATTTGTCAACGCTAAAAGTTACTGTTCCTTGCGAATAGAGTCAAATTAATTTCTCAATTTCTAAAGATCATCATCCTGAAAGCCCCGCAGTAGTTGCATACCAGCCACATAATCCTTATCTTTCCGGCTCACACTTCACCTTTCAAGCTCTATCCATTTCAACTGCGGAGGGATCAAAAACATGTCGCGAGGTTTTTCATTGTTTCGGCTGCTGTTGTGTATTTCTGCGGCGCTCCTGCTAACCACGCGCGCCCAGGGTCAGACCGAGCCGGTCGCGGGGCTGCGCCAGAACACGCCACAAGTACATGCGCTTGTCAATGCCAGAGTCGTGCAATCAGCCGGGCGCGTGCTCAGCCAGGCCACGGTGGTTCTCAGAGATGGCGTGATTCAATCCGTCGGCACAGATGTCGATATTCCGGCGGACGCACGCATTCATGACTACGACGGCCTGACCGTCTACCCCGGCCTGATCGATGCGTATTCCCGACTGGGAAAACCGGAAGAAAAAAGGCAGGAAACCGCACATCAGCAAGCCCGGGCAAAGGATGATGAACAATCCCGCAGCCGGGAGCGAGTGAGATATTGGAATCCGATGGTGCGCGCAGAGGCCAGTGTGCTGGCGCCCTTCCAAATCAAGGATAAAGATATCGCGGAGCTGCGCCAGCTCGGTTTCACGGCTGCCCTGGTTATGCCGCAGGAGGGCATTATCCGTGGCGGCAGCGCCTTGCTTGCGCTCGGAGATGGCAGCCTGAACGAACGTGTGCTAACAGACGCTGTGGCCCAACACATTGTCTACGAAACCACCGGAACGCGCGGTGAGTATCCCACTTCGCTCATGGGCGCCATCGCGCTCATAAGGCAGGCGCTGCTGGACGCTGACTGGTATGAAAAGGCGCACCGTGCATTCGAGCGCAATCCCAATCAACCCAAACCGGAGACAAACGAAACCCTGTCTGCGTTAAACCAGGCCGTGCGCCGCAACGTGCCTTTTGTCTTCGTAAATCAGTCAGACCAGGACGTCCTGCGTTCACTGGAGCTGGCGCGGGAGTTCGGCCTGAGGACTATCATACACGGCAGCGGAGAGGAATACAGAATCATCGACAAGCTAAAACGGGCTGGCGTGCCGGTGTTGCTGAGCGTGAATTTCCCACAAGCTCCGGAAGTCGCCACCCCGGAACAGGCGCTTGCAGTGAGCTTGCAGGCGCTGCAGCACTGGGAGGCGGCCCCGGCAAATCCCGGCGTGGTGGCGGCAGCCGACGTACCTTTCGCTCTGACCACAGCAGAGCTGAAAAAGCCGCAAACGTTCCACCGCCAGATTGCGAAAGCGATTCAGAACGGCCTGAAACACGATGATGCTCTGGCAGCCGTCACAAGCATGCCGGCACAAATCCTCGGCGTCGCCCATCTTTTGGGTAGCGTGGATGCCGGCAAACTGGCTCATCTGACCATCACCGACGGCGAGCTGTTCGGCAGCAAGACGGAAATAATGGAGGTCTGGATTGATGGCAAGCGTCATGAGATTACGCCACAACCGGAAGCGGAAGCACGCGGCCTCTGGCAGATGAGCCTCAGCCTGCCGGACCGGGTTCTCGACTTCAAACTGGAGCTCACGGGCAAAGCCGGCAAAATCAGCGGCAAAATCAGCCAGGACACCACAGAGGTCAAGCTGAGGCAAGTCGCACGCGATCTCAAACGCCTGAATCTTGTGTTCGACGGTGAGTCTTTTGGCCTGGACGGCATGGTGCGCGCATCCGGTCGCATCGGAGCGGAAAGCTTGCGCGGCGACGGCATCCTGCCCGATGGCAGCCGTTTTACCTGGCAGGCAACCTTGCAGGAAAGACCGAAAGCCTCACAACCGAAAGAGCAGTCAGAGCCGACCATACCGAAAACAGCTACTCAGTCAACCTGGCCGCCCGGGGCCTTTGGCCTGCGCGAATCGCCGCCGCGGCCCGAAGCCGTGCTGGTCAGGAACGCCACCATCTGGACCAGCGGCGCGCAGGGCACGCTGCAAGAAGCCGATTTGTTGGTCCGGCAGGGCAAAATTTCAGAGGTCGGTGCTGATCTGGAAGCGCCAGACAATGCTATCGTGATCGATGGCGAGGGCAAACACGTGACAGCCGGTTTGATCGATGCGCACAGCCATTCCGGCCTGACACGCGGCGGCAACGAAGTCGGTCAGGCGGTCACGGCCGAGGTGGGCATCAAAGACATCATCAACAGCCACGATATCGCTTTTTATCGTGAGCTGGCCGGCGGATTAACCATCATCAATCAACTGCACGGTTCTGCCAATCCCATAGGCGGCAAAAATTCTGTTATCAAACTGCGCTGGGGCGCGCCTGCTGAAGAGCTGATGGTTGCTGATGCGATACCAGGTATCAAGTTTGCGCTCGGGGAAAACGTCAAACAAAGCAACTGGGGTGATAAATTCACCAGCCGCTATCCGCAAACACGCATGGGTGTGGAACAGATCATACGCGCCCGCTTTAAAGCCGCACTGGACTATGAGCGGGCCTGGCAGCGTTATCAATCTCTGCGCAACAAAGAGCGCGTGGTCCCGCCTCGTAAAGATTTGGAGCTCGAGACCCTGCTGGAAATCCTGCACGGTGAAAGGCTGATACACAGTCACTCTTATCGCCAGGATGAAATTCTCATGCTGGTGCGTATTGCCGAGGATTTTGGCTTTACCATCGGTACATTTCAGCACGTGCTGGAGGGCTACAAAGTAGCAGAGGTGCTCGCCGATCATGGCGCCGGCGCCTCCACTTTTTCCGATTGGTGGGCGTACAAATTCGAGGTTTATGATGCCATCCCCTACAACGGTGCGCTTATGCACCGCGCCGGTGTGCTGGTGTCATATAATTCCGACAGCAACGAGCTTGCACGCCGCATGAATCTCGAGGCGGCCAAAGCTGTGAAATACGGCGGCGTGCCGGAAACAGAAGCGCTCAAATTCGTTACCATCAATCCGGCCCGACAATTGCGCATCGACCACCGCGTCGGCTCCCTCGAGCCCGGCAAAGACGCGGATTTCGTCATCTGGAACGGCCACCCGCTTTCGACATATACCAAATGTGAACAAACCTGGATCGATGGCCGCAAGTACTTCGATATCGAAACGGACCGCGAGATGCGTCAGCAGATTGCCGGCGAGCGCGCCCGCATCATTCAGAAAATTCTGGCCGAAAGCCGTGAGTCAAAAGAAAAAGCAAGTCCATCGGACGCGACAGATGAAGCGCAACAACCACGATAGCAGAAACAGCAAACCGTAACCTTTCGGAGACACGAAATGAACATATTCAGCCTGTTGACAGCGGCGCTCATCCTGAACATGAAACTGCTTGTCTTGCCCGCCCTGCCTTCAGACCAGGTACCGGCGCCGAAGCAAAGCAAACCCATTGCCCTGGTGGGGGCGACCATTCACACGGTCAGCGGTGATATCCTTGAGAATGGCACGATCTTGTTTGAAAAAGGCAAAATCACAGCGGTTGGCCAAAATCCGCTGCTGCCGGAAGAGACCGAGCAGATAGAAATCAGGGGCAAGCACGTCTACCCGGGATTGATTTCCGCCAACACCTCACTCGGATTGGTCGAGATCAATGCCGTGCGCGCCACACGCGATTTCGCCGAAACCGGCGACATCAACCCAAACGTGCGTGCGGAAGTTTCATTCAATCCCGACAGCGAGCTGATTCCGGTGACCCGCGCAAACGGCATTACGGTGGCGCTGAGCGTGCCTTCAAGCGGCCTGATCTCCGGCTCATCTGCCCTTATGATGCTGGACGGCTGGACCTGGGAAGCCATGGCCCTCAAAACTGCCGCAGGCTTGCATGTGCACTGGCCAAAGATGTTGTTGAACCGATCGCCGGCAGCCCAAAAATCTGAGCAGGAGCAGCTCGAGGCCCGAAATAAGAAAATCGAAAAGATCAGGCAGGCTTTTGTACAGGCGCGCGCCTATATGCAAGCCAAGCAAGCTGAGGCGAAGCAGGACGTGCCTTATCACGACACCGACCTGCGCTGGAAGGCGATGATTCCGGCACTCAAAAAAGATACGCCGGTCATCATCCATGCGGACGAGATCATGCAAATCCAGGCAGCGATCGACTGGGCGATTACGGAGGATTTGCGCGTCATCATCATGGGCGGCTACGATGCCTGGCGCGTGACAGATTTGCTCAAACAACATGACATCCCTGTGATTCTGACCGGCACACACCGGCTACCAATGCGGCGCTGGGAAGATTACGACACACCGTTTAAGACGGCCACGAAACTGGCAGAGGCTGGCGTTAAATTCTGCATCGCGACCGGGGGAGGCCCGTTTGGCACGGCGCATGAACGCAACCTGCCTTATCAGGCTGCAACAGCGGCTGCTTACGGCCTGCCGAAAGCAGAGGCTCTGAAAGCGGTCACCCTCTACCCTGCTGAAATCCTCGGCGTCGGCGACCGCCTGGGATCACTGCAGGCAGGCAAAGACGCAACCCTGATCGTCACCGACGGCGATCCGTTGGAAATCACCACTCAGGTGGAGATGGCATTTATTCAGGGCCGGCGGATCCAGCTCGAAAGCAGACACACACAACTGTATGACAAGTATCAGAAAAAATATGAGCAGCTCGGGATTACGGAGTGAATGCCTGAGATCAGAAAAATGAAGGTCTATGCGCACCGGGGCTCCTCCCTGATCTGGCCGGAAAATACCATGGTTGCGTTCGAAAAGGCTGACGCATACGGCGCCGAAGGCATCGAAACGGACCTGCGTCTTTCAAATGATGGTGAGATCATCCTTGCCCATGACGACAACCTTGCCCGCTTCGGCCACCCTGACCGCACAGTTAGCGAGCTGACCACCGCGGAAGTGTGCGATATCAAAATCCCGTCATTGAACCGCAAGATAGAAGACAACATCATCACGCTCAGGATGCTGCTGCAACGTTTTCCACGCAAAGATTACATCTTTGATTGCAAGATCACCAGCGAGGCGCTGATGCAAAAACTCAAAGCGCTGCTGGCAGAACAGGACGTCAAAAGCCTGATTTGGTTTTTGACCTGGTCTGCGGCTGCCGACGCACTGGTTAAGACCTACTTTCCGCAGCATGAGATCTTTCCGCGCGAACCGATTACGCGCAGGTGGGGTCTGTTGAGTGTCATCGGGCTTGGCATCGGCTCGGAGCCGCCAAACAGGATTCTATCTCTGCCGCCATATTTTAGCGGCATGCCGGTTTTCAAACGGGCGCAGATTGCATCCATCCACGCACGCGGCAAGACTTTTCTCGGTTATCTTGTGAATACTGTCAGAGATTACAACCGATGCGTGCACTGCGGCGTGCGTGCGGTTTTGACTGATCGCCCGGATATGCTGGCCGAGCTGCAAAGCGGGCATCGGGCTGGTCCGGTCTAAAGAATACAGCGTTCACTCCGGGGTCGTGGTTTTCAATAAATCAGAAAGAGAAAAGGCATGAGACATCGTAATTCATTAACCGGGTTGATCCTCGGAGTCGGTTGTCTGCTGCTCCTGCAATGCCGGCAAGAGTCTGCACCGGATGCCCGGCGCCAGGATACAACCGCGACAGCCAGCGACTCATCAGTTCTGCGCATCGCGGAGCAGTTGGCAAAGAATGTGAGTAAGGACGAAAACTGGCAGACAGTGGAAAACGCCAAGCGCGGCTTTTCCATCCGCTACCCGGCCGGTTTGTTAGATATACACCCGTCCGAGCCAGGATTTGTATTAGAACACAGCATTCCGTTTCAGCATCCGGATCCCTGCGATGAAAGCGGTGACGCTGCTATCTTGCCGGAGTTGACAGATTTCAAAGTCAGGATGGAAGTGCTGCCCATGTCTCTGCAGGAAACCGTAAAGGCGCGTGAAAGCGAATATTTCATTTCGTCTTACTTGCAGGACAACGAACTGAAGCTCGACCCCGGCTTTGTCGATAAAGTCAATTTTCGCAATCTCAGCGGCTATCGCATCTTTAGCGGTGCGCACGGCTGTGGCGAGTTCACCTATTACTTTCCGCTTAATCCGCAGCAGACGTTGCACGTCAGGCGCTCTATCGTGCCGGAACTGACGGCCATCAACCCGGAACATGAAAAATACCTGGCCTTGCCCGGCGTCATCGAGCCTAAGCGGGAGCAGATCTTGTTCGAGCAGATCATGAACTCCATCGAGATTGCCAGCAGCGCACCTTCTCTGCCAGAACCTGAAAGCCAGGCGCCGACCTACAGAGTCGTCAAGGTGGCGCAGGATGATGTGCTCAATATCCGCTCCGGCGTTGGCACGCAATACCCAATCGTAGGTTCGATTCCGCCGGATTCCGGCGGCGTGCTCATTACGGGTGAACAGGTGAAGCACGGGCGGTCTGTTTGGGTTCCTGTGAAATACCGGGACATCGAGGGTTGGGTCAATCGTGGCTACCTGGAGCCGGAGCCAAACGCAGAAACTGGCGCTGCAAAGAAATAAGGCGCCACTCCCCTACTCCCTGGCCAGCCCCAGGAAGCCAGGGCGACTGGCAGCAACCAAAAAGAAGGAATCAGGCAAAGGCACGCATGGAAGAATTCCACCGTTATACATTTCTTCATGCCATAACAGTTGCGAGCTGCATTGCAGTGATTGCAGCGCTTGTTTGGCTGGGTCGTGCCTGGCAACAGCGCGCTCCAAAACGTGAGCGCCGATTGCGCGTGTTGTGGGTAATAGCCCTTATCCTGCAAGCGGCGAGCACACAAATCTGGGAGAATCTGCCCCAACGCATCGACGTGACATTTAGCCTGCCACTGCACATCTGCGATCTGTCGATTTGGCTGGCGCCGCTGGCGCTGCTGTTGCGCTGGCGCTGGCCGAAGACCTTGCTTTATTTCTGGGGCATTGGCCTGAGTATCTGGGCCCTGTTCATGCCCATCCTGCAGGCTGGTCCGGCGAACTTGCGGTTTTGGCTCTTCTGGGCCGGCCATACTTTCATTGTGGGGTCGGCGCTTTATACCACGTTTGTGCTTGGCTATCGCCCTTCCATGCGTGATGTCGCTATTGCCGCGCTGGCCACAGTTGGCTACGCCCTAGCCATCGTGCCGTTGAACCTCATGCTGGGCGCCGATTACGGTCTTATGGGGCCACGTTCGGCGGCTGCTGAACTTGGTCCGTGGCCCTGGCGCGTGCCGTTCCTGCTCATACTGGAATTGATGCTCTTTGTTATCCTATGGATGCCGTGGGGCAGCGCCCGGCGAACCCGCTAATGCCGGGCCCCGGTATGCTTCAGAACTCTAAGCTGACATGGCCGGTTTCCTGCCATTGCTTTTCTCCTGACGTATGAGTATTTTGGTTCCTGCGTTCATTAGTCAAACAAGATCACTGAGATGCAAACGCCGCCCATGTTTACCAATGTAAAATCCAACGCCGGCCACCCCAGAGGCATCCTCAATCTCAAAGCCGGTGAGGACAAATTTCAACTTTGCCGTCGCTTGCCAGCAACAGATTTGGCTCTCTTTGTGGCGCACTATTGGACTGTCACCTGGGATCTCACGGGCAAGCCGCCGCATGTTCAGGAGACCCTGCCTCATCCCAGCGTCGTGCTCGTCATCGAGGCTGGCCGGTCGAGAATTGCAGGTGTGATGACAGGCAAGTTCTCGCGGCTACTCGAGAACAAAGGACGCGTGTTCGGCATCAAATTCAGGCCAGGTGCGTTCTATCCCTTTGTTAACAGACCGGTCTCCGGTTTCACAGATGGCGCCCTGTCCCTGCAGGAAGTATTTGGCAGGGATGGCGAACAATTCGAGAAAACCATGCTCGCCCTTGCAGACGAGGCGCGTATGGTGGCGACGGCAAATGCCTTCATCCGTGCAAGACTCCCGCAACGCGATGGCGCCATCTCCCTCATCAACAATATCGTGGACGAAATGGCCGGCGACCGCAGCATCACCCGTGTTGATGATGTTGTCAGGCGGTTTAGAATCAGCAAGAGAAATTTGCAGCGCATTTTCAATCAATATGTTGGCGTTTCGCCCAAATGGGTGATCCGACGTTATCGTTTGCACGAAGCGGTTGCACAACTGGCAGACGGCAATGAAGTAGATTGGCCGCAATTAGCGTTGAATCTTGGCTATTTTGACCAGGCACATTTTATTAAGGATTTCAAGGCTATCATCGCTATGTCGCCTGCAGAATACGCCAACAAGATCGGCAAAGCAAAATAAGCATTCCTCTCGCACTTCAGCAGCGGCAAATGGTACTTTCCAGCGAGGTAGCGGCGCCTAGCAGCGTCAGGACGAATATCATGACAAGAACATTATATGGAGGGTATCGACCATGACCATGTGGAAAGAATTCAAACAGTTCGCCATGCGCGGCAATGTTGTTGATATGGCGATAGGTATCATTATCGGTATGGCGTTTGGACGCATCGTCACCTCACTGGTGAACGATATTATCATGCCGCCAATCGGCTTGCTGCTGGGCAACACCGATTTTTCCAATCTGGTATTGGCGCTCAGAGCGAAAACGGAGGCTGCAGAGGCGGTGACCATCAATTATGGCATTTTTGTAAACACAGTGCTAAATTTTATCATTGTCGCATTCGCCATTTTCGTGGTGATAAAGCAGATGAGCCGGCTTAAGAAAAAGCCGGAAGCCCCGCCTGCAGAGCCAACCACAAAAGAGTGCCCAAAGTGCTTCACCACGATTTCGCTCAAAGCAACGCGCTGCCCCAACTGTACATCTGATCTGGATGTAGTATAACTATAGAATCAGCACGGACCATGGTAACGAAAGATTTCTTCCTGCTGGCAACCCCAAAACAGCCACAAAGCACAAGGAGACCTATGAGTATCTCGCAAATTCTGCTTCGAAAAATATTACCTGATAATCGAATGGGTTCAATATTATTGCCGGTCGTGCTGCTATTCTTTACGGAGGTGCAAAATCTGCCTGCACAAACCTTTCATTTCGTCGACGCCAGCGCCAGCTTTGGCGCCCTGCGAGATGCACAGTCCGAAGACTCGGGACCGGCATGGGGCGATTTCAACAACGATGGCTGGCAGGATTTGTACATCGCAGCATTTGAAACCAACAGCCTGTACCGCAACAACGGCGACGGCACATTCGACGAGGTCGCAGGGCAAGCTGGCGTGGCTGATGCAACCAAAGCCAAAGCAGCAACCTGGGGAGACATCGATAACGATGGCTTTCTCGACCTTTACATTTCTGCTGATGAGGATGAGCCCAACACCCTCTACCGCAACAACGGCGACGAAACATTCACGGAAATCGGCGCGGCAGCAGGCGTAGATGATTCCAGCTTTGCCCAGGGCGGCGCCTGGGCGGATTTCGACAGGGACGGCCGTCTCGACTATTTTCTGTTGCAGGACGATGTTGCCAATATTCTGTTCAGAAATAACGGCAACCTGACGTTCTCCGATGTGACGGGCGCCGCCGGTGTGGTAAACGACTGGGCGGCGTATGGCATAAGCTGGCTTGATTATGATAATGACGCCCACCCTGACCTGTTCGTCGCCAACTGTCGCAACCTGAACGGCAATTCCTGGACCAATCTGCTCTATCGCAACAATGGCGACGGCACATTCACGGATGTCAGCAGTGAGACCGGCGTCGATTATCAAGGCAAGAGCTGGGGCGTGGCGGCCTTCGATTTTGACAACGATCTCGATATCGATGTACTGGTTGTCAATGAAGACCCCACCGATTCTTTTCTGCTCTACGAAAACCGATCCGGTGTGTTCACGGAGATTTCAGAGGAAGCCGGGCTGGATGATGAGCTGCCGGCTCTGGCCGTCACTTATGGCGATTATGACAACGACGGCGATATCGACATCATTACAGCCGGATTTAATCCGGCGAACCGACTCTATGAGAACCGCGGCGACGGCACGTTCCGCGACGCCAGCGCAGGCGCGCCCTTTCCTGCCCTGCCCAATCCGAGATTCACCAGCGCCGCCACCGCAGACTACGACAACGATGGC
>CAZVSL010000141.1:0-5482 GCA_964629935.1 uncultured Calditrichaceae bacterium
TTGCATGGATTGAGCCTGATGCTTCAGCATTAGGCTCAAAAAGGCGAATTCACGAATAATGCAGACTAAGACAGGATTTTTCCTGTTTGAAGAATTGGGGCATCATTGTCCTGTATATCCTGTAAATCCGCTCAAAAAAGAATAAAAAGGAATGTAATCGTATTTATGAATTCATTTACTAAGCCTGAGCGCTATGGGCAGAACGGTAAGCGAACTCAACAAAATAAAGGTGATACCCAGGAACAGCACCAGCCCCAGAGAACGGACGCCCAGATGGCTGCTGGTCGCCAACACGCCGAAGCCGATGATGGTCGTCAGGGAGCTCAGGATAACGGCCGTGACCGCGCCAGCATAGGTTCCGGCCACACTGCTGCGCCACGCCCGCACCAGATGAATGCCGCTGTCGACGCTGATACCGATGAGAATGGGCAACGCGAAAAAGTTGGTAAAATTCCAGACGATCTCACCTGGCCAGAGCCGCATAAACGCCAGCAGAAGCCCTACTCCCGAAACAAGCGGAATGAGCATAAGCGCCGTTGCTTTTGCCGAGCGCGTTGAAATCAGAAGCAGCGCCAAGATGGCAGCCAGAGCGTAGATGCTGGCGGCCATAAAACTGCGCGCCAGCGAATTGCCGTTTTCATAGAGGCTGACAAGCTCGCCCATCACCTGTGGGTCTACCTGGCGCAGCGCTCTGACAAATTCAGCGAGGTTATCCTGCTCCCACGTGTTTTTGGCCGGATAGATAAACATTGCGAGTTTTCCGGAATCGCTTATGAAGCGGTCGCGCAGGATAGGGGGCAAGTCGGCGCGGCTGAGATCAGGCGGGCAAAACACCTCGTCATGTCTCTGCAAGGCAAGCGTTAGCTTGTTGCGCGTGGCGTCCTGTAATGCAGTCAGTCGTGCGGTGATATCGCCGGCATTGCCGCTGGTTAAGTCTTTGTAAAAGCGGGTGGCGGTTTCCTCAAGCCCGGTCAATGCTGAGGCTGCCTGCGGGCTTTTCCTGCGCAGCTTGCGCACAGTTTGCCGCAGGTTCCAGAGCTGCCGTTTGATGTCCGTCAGGGATACGGCCTCAGGTGGACCAATGCTAAGTTGAGAAAAAGTTGAACACACGCCGGCAAGGGCAGCGCGCTTCTCCGTCTCAAAAAGCGGATAGGCGCTTTCGGTATGTCGTACTGTCTCTGGCTTCGCCATAAGTTTTGTCCGCATGGCATCGAGCGCCGCCCGGGTTTCAGAGGTGCTGATGGCAAATAGGGAGCGGTCGTCGTTCTTGAGCAAAACCTGTTGCCAGTGGCTGGCCTCCCCGTCTGCTGCCTGCAACCTGAGCAGGTTTTTGTCGAGCTCATATTGTCCGAACGCGTAGCCTGACGCGATAATCACAAGCATGATGAGCAAGGCACGGCCTTGCTGTGCCGCGGTGAAGCTGAGCGCCACGTTCCTGAAGAAATCCTGGCGCCGGGCCACGCCAATTTTTTGCCCGAGCTGCTGAAAATGAGTGTCAACCAGGAACAACATGGCCGGGAACATGAAGTACATGCAGAGCAGGCAGAACAGCAATCCGGCGCCGGCGATGATACCTAATTCGGCCAGACCGACGAACTCCGTCAGGCCGGCCGACAGAAATGCCGCCGCTGTAGTCAGGCCGCCCAGCCACAGCGGGCCGCCGATGGTTCGTTTGATGATGACGATGGCTTGCGCCGGTGCATGGCCATTTTTCAGCGCTTGCTCATAGTGCGTCAAAAAGTGGATGGCAAAGTCGATTCCGAGCGCAACCAGGATTATGGTGAAAATCATAGCCAGCAGGGACAGATGACCGAGTACAAGCCAGGCGAAAACAAACGTCATGCCGATGGCGCAGCATAAGGCCAGCGCCGCCAGCGCCGGACGTACGATGTGGCCGAACGCAAACATAAACAACGCTGTGACGCCGACGAGTGCAAGCAGAGCACCACGCGCAAAATCGGATTGGGTCGTTGCAATTTCTTCGTATTCCAGCGCCGGCATGCCAGCGATCCCGGCGTCGAGATCGTCTGCGACACTGTCGCTAGCCAGAGCTATGCTCAGAGCCTGGCGGGCATAATGCATGGCGTTGCTGTACCGGTTTCTCTGCGCCGGGTTGCCGTTAACGTGCGCATAGGCAGTCATAATACGCCCATTTTCTGAAAAGAAGAAACCCTCCGGATCAAAACGACCGGAATATTTAGAAAAAAGCTGAGCTGTCTCGCCAAATTGCAGCTCGCCGGTTTCCCCATCCTCATTTTGCACGATTTCACTTAGCCTTTGCAGGTAGAGCTGCAAGCTGTTTAAAAGAACAGGTGCGAGGCTGCTGTCCGCCGCAGATGGCGCCGCAGTACCCAGATTCGCCGTGATGGTGTTGATGACATTGAGCTGGTTTTTTAGCGAGGGGTCCGTTGCAAGCTGCCGGATGTAGTCACGGTTCCGGGTCACGACAGCGGCGATATGCTGTACCTCAGAATAAGGCAGATAGAGAAGGGGCAGGCCGTTTTGAGCGGGCCAGTTGATGCGTTCATAAACAGCCGGGAATAAGTTGGGGCGCTGGCGCAGTTGTGCTGCCCAGGCAGACGCTACCCGCTTCATGTGCTCGCGTTGCTTGCTTTCGAACCTGGAACTGGCCTCATTTGAGCGATTGCTGCTGTCAGCTTGCACAACCAGCACGACAATCTCGTTGTCGCCGAACTCATCGATATATTGCAGGTAACGCTGGTTTATTTCCAGATCCTGATTGATGAGCTGTTTGCGTTCAGAGATAATTCTTAGCTCAAAGAAATAGACATAACCGCCAAGCAATGCCAGCGCAAGGCTGATGACAACGATGCTATGGGGATAGGTGATTGCTGCCGAATGCAAAAATCGGTGGGCGAAACGGGCGTCGTTTGCATCCGCTGTAGTTTGTGGCGGAGTATACCTCTGCATAAGCGTTGCTTATCTGCCCGAACTATAATGTTTGCGTCAATCGAAGCCATGCCAGACGACCGATTTCCGGCACGCCGGCGAACTCCTTATGAATATTGTTGAGCAGATTCTGCACAGTTACGGTGATGCGTGTGCTATTGGAAAAAGGCAGGAGGTAGCTGGCGTTGAGATCGAGCACAGCATAGCGCTCGACTTTTTCGTCGAAGGTACCGGAGAGCGCGCGGAACGCGTCAACAAAGCGAAGCCGCAGGTTGCCGTCAAATCCGGCGGGTTCATTGCGATAATCAACCATCGCACCCACCTTGTGGCGCGGCGCATTCAGGGATATGTGCGAATAACTATCTCTGCCGGGAAAGAACCCGCGGTTGACGAGCGAGTAGTTTGCGGTCAGCACCCAGTTCTGGCTCAGATGGTATGCCAGGCTCAGATCCATACCGGTTACCGAGACATTCCCAAGGTTGCGATACGTCAGAATCAGATCAGAGCCGTTGCGCACTTCTTGCGGCGAAATAATACCGACAGACAGGCTGTCAAGCCCCGGGTCGCCGGCAATTTGATTGGCTATGCCGCCAGCGATGGTTCGGGCCTGCTCAGGCGGCAGGCCGACCAGACGCGCCGCAATATCATCGGTGAGCACAGCTTCGAGAGAATCGGTGTCGATAAAAACATTGGGCGTAACCAGGCGCAACGGACCGATGAAATCCTGAATGCGGGTACGGTAGACATCAATGCTGGCCAGGAATTTGTTGCCAAGCAGACCTTTATAACCGACCTCAAGCGTCGTATTAGCTGATTCGAATACGGAATTGATATCGCGGACAAAAGTTGCATCGACCGGTTCAAAATTGCCGTCGGGCGACTCTGTGTCCAGGATTTTCAGGATACCGGGCACATCGCGACTCAAGGTTTCGGGCAGAAGCTGGCTCAATAAAAACTGTTGCCCCGGACTCGCGTTGGCGATGAACAAATCCCGCAACGCTGACCAGGTGTGCGTGCGGTCCACACCTGCGGGCAGATATGTTTGCTCGATGCCGGTTCCTGCGAAGTAGCCTTCAAATGCGGAGATCATTTGTGGCGCCCCGTTTGGGCCATAATTGAAAGTGAAACCTTCCGGCCAGGTTCCCAAAGCACGCACATTCGTCAGAATCTCACCGAAGAAAGGTTCAAGATTGGGATCGATATCACGCGTGCGGATGGCGCCTCCCGAGTTGTCAGTGAACAGCATATCGCTAGTTGGCGTCGTGAACGCGCGGTTAAACGTGAGCCGAAAGTTGTTTTGTGGCGTCGGGCTGTACGTTAGCGCTGCCCGTGGTGAAAAATTGACGCCGGCAAGCCGGTTATGATGGTCCAGGCGTGCCGCAGCAACGAATTTCACCTTCGGGGATAACCTGGTTTCCGATTGCAGATAGACGCCCAGTTCATCCACATTGTCGTGCGCTTCATTGATGCCGTTGACTGTGCCTTCCGTATCCGGCCGTGTGAGCAAGACGTCTGCGCCATAGGTGAAGTGCTGCGCCTGGCCGAGAAAGAAGTTGTGTTGCGCCTGCACCACGAACAGACTGGAGTTGTTGATGATCGATTGGCCGGAACGCAGGAAGTAAGTTTCGCCTGTACCAACTTTGTTGAGGTAGGTTTGCAAAAAGAAGCGCTCGCTGAAGAGCCGCGCCTGCCAATATGTGAATTTTGCGTCCAGCGCCTGGGCCGCCCCCTGACTGGTGATTTCGATGTTATCGCCCCGGCTAAAACCGGCGTTGAGATTCAAGGTGAGGGCCGGCGTCAGGCGGAAGTCGATGCGCGCGTCAAGGGCGGTACTCTCGATATCAAAAATGCGGGCGCCGATGCGCAGTGAGTCCGGGTCGACTTCAGAATTGCGCAGGGCGAAGGAGCGAAAACGTTGCTCCACAGGATCGCGATACTCGAAGTCGCGGCCGGTATATCGCTGCACCGAAAGTTTGTAGCCGATGTTGTCCCGCAGCAGGCCGGCGTGACGCGCGGATCCCAGTAGTACATCGCGCTCGCCGCCGCCAACGGAGACGGTCGTGCCCTGAGATTCAAACGGAGATTTTGTGATCACATGCATGGCGCCGTTGGCGCTGTTTGGACCATAGAGAGCAGAAGCGGGACCAGCCACAATTTCGATGCGCTCGATATCCATATTGCCGGTCGGTATCACCTGAAAGGCGTTAAGCCGCACCGCCGGAATGCGGGTGAGGCGGTTGTCAACCATGGAAAGCAGCGAACCGCTCAACAGATCGTTGAAACCGCGAACCACGACGCGGGATTGATTCAGGCCTGCTGTGACGATATCCACGGCCGGCGCGGTCTTCAAATGTTCGGCAGCCGTGAGCGCGGTGCGGGTTTCGATGGCTTCAGCATCGATAACTGTAACCCGCGCTGGCGCATCCAACAGCTTTTCGGGACGGCGCGATGCTGTTATCGTAACCGGGTTGACTTCAATGCCGGTGGGTTCGAGCGCGACTTCGAGCTGCCGTACTTCGCCTGGGCGCAGACGGAGTTTTGTGGTAAATTCTTCATAACCAATATAGGTCAC
>CAZVSL010000141.1:5492-12333 GCA_964629935.1 uncultured Calditrichaceae bacterium
GGTAATGCTGTAGCTTCCGGCTGGCAACTGACTGAGCTCGAAGTCTCCCTGAATCGAAGCCGCTGTGCCGCTACGAAGCGATTCTGAGGCCACGACAATGTTGGCGCCGGGCAGTGAAACGCCGGTCCTGGCGTCTGCGACACTGCCTCGCAGGCTCGCAGCCTGGCCGTAAGCCTGTGACGCAAACAGAGATAAGACCGAAAGCAATACCACAGACAAATGTATGACTGAGAATGTATATTTCTTGTTGCTCATTCCACTTCCTTCCGGTATCTTGCCATCGCTACGTCGTCCAGGGTGACAGACAGTTTGGCGGCTGCACGACGTACACATTCACCGCTCACCACTCACCAATCACTCTTCTTCCCCTGAATATGACAGCTTCATGCCCTCCTGCGCCATCAATTTTTCGATATCCTCTATCTCGCGTGGCACGGCAGCGCTCAGGTTCTTGTGGCCCTCTTTTGTGACCACGATATCATCTTCGATGCGTACGCCGATATGCATATAGTCTTCAACTTTTTGGCGAATGGCCGCGATGTCCTCTGCGCTGTAACCGCGCTCGCGCATTTTATCGAACACATCGGGGCGCACGTATAATCCCGGCTCAACTGTAAAGCACATGCCGGGCTCGAGGATAACGGATTCACCGTTGCGGGAGTACGGACCTACATCGTGGACTTCCAGGCCGAGCCAGTGGGCGTAGCCGTGCAGTGAAAATATGCGGTAATCATTTTTGTTTTTAATAAAACCAAGCTCCACCAATCCTTCACCCAGAATATCATTTATTCTGTCGTCGAGAGCGCTTTTCCGGATGCCGGGTTTCACCATTTCAATGGCGGCTTTTTGAGCTACCAGGACGATTTCGTAGATGTCGCGCTGCTCTTTGGTGAACCTGCCGTTGACCGGCACGCTGCGCGTGATGTCGGCGGAGTAGTAGCCGTACTCAGCGCCGCAGTCCATGAGGATCATTTCGCCATCCTGCATTTTGCGGGTGTTCTTATTATAGTGCAGCACTGTAGAGTTGGGCCCGGCGCCGACGATACACGGATAGCCATTGCGCGGCGAGCCATTCTTGCGATAGACATACTCAAACACCGCCTGAATTTCGTATTCATACAGGCCCGGCGCAATGGATTTCAGGGCCTCGATAAATGCCTGCGATGAGATGTCGATCGCTCTCTTGAATCCCATGCTCCAATCGCCTTCATTCTTGATCAGACGCATTTCACTGAGGATTGCTGTAGGATCCAAAATGGTCCAGTTGCCACCGCTGCGGCGCTCTACCACGCGATGCCGCATCATCTCGTCGAATTCCGGATTGATGCCGAAGGTATAGTAGATGGGACGATCGTGCCGCACGAGAAAATAAAGCTGCCGTTCCAGCTCCGTGATGAAAAACGCTGTGTCCGCACGGAAAGTCGTCATGGCGCCTTCGATGCCGGCGCGGGCTCCGTCGTATGTCTCGCGGCGGCGATCGCGCTCGCGCACAAACATCACGTATTTGTACTTTGGATGATTCGGGTTCATGAAGAGCATGGCTTCCGGCTCTTCAAAGCCGCTCAAATAGTAGAAATTGCTTTCCTGGCGATAGGGATATTCGACGTCGAGATTGCGCAGGTAGACCGGTTTGGATGGAAACAGCGCGACTGCGCCGTCCTGCATTTCCTGCATAAACTCAGCACGCCGCTGCTCGAAAACATCCATGTCCAGCTCAAGCGGCTGTCCCAGAGCGGCGCTTGTGGTCACAAGTAATAACAGAACGAGGAAAGCGTTTTTCATCGATAAAGCTCCTTGAAATTGTTGGAAAAAATCATGCGAATGTAAAACATAGAACAGTAAACGGCAAGGGATAAATGTGGTTTCGCCTGGCTCAACCTCCGTTCCATGCCGAAGCTACTGGCTGAGCCTTGTCGAAGCCAGGCCAGTAGGGGTTTTGCTACAACACCTCCCCCGATCCCACATACCCCGGCACCTCTCCCTGATACCCAAAAACCCGTCGCACCAGATTCGCCATCCAGCGTTTTTGTAGTCTGACGTAGTACTGATCCGCTGCCCGACGGGCGCCGAGCAGGAGGGTGGGGTAGGCGTGAATGGTGTCGGAGATTTTCGCCAGTTTCAGGCCGTTTTTCATGGCCAGGGCGTATTCGTTGATGATTTCACCGGCGCCAACGCCGGCGGCGTGGGTGCCCAGAATTTTGCCACTGCGGCTGTAATGCAGGATAATCAGGCCGTCGTCATGGTGCTCGGTCACGGCACGGTCGATCTTGCTGTACGGCAGCTCGATGGTTTCATAGGTGACGCCGGCTTGTTGCAGCTCGGCAGCGGTTTTGCCAACGTGGGCGCATTCGGGGTCAGTATAGGTAACCCAGGGCATGACATTTCTTTCATAGCGATACAGCGGCAGGCGCAGCACAGCATTGACCGCCGCGGTTTTGGCCATGTTTTCTGCCACATGGGTGAACTTGAGCCAGGTGGTGATGTCGCCGGCGGCAAAGATGTGTTTCCTGTTTGTGCGGCAGGCGTTGTCGACGGGAATGCCGGCCTTCTCGGAATACACGCCAGCTTTGTCGAGACTGAGTGCTTCGAGATTGGGCGTGCGGCCAACGGCCACTAGCAGAGCGTCAGCCTTAAGGGTCTTGTCCGCCCCTGACTGCGGGCCGACGTCGAGTGTGTACGTATCTCCGGTTTTTTGCACTGTGTGCACAGTTTGGCCCAGGTGGAATTCGATGCCTTGCTTCAGGAGCCGCTCGTGCACAACTTCAGCGCATTTGGCCTCATCACGGATTAGAATTTTCTCGTCCAGCGCGATGACCGTAACTTGTGAGCCCAGCAGACGGAACGCCTGCGCCATCTCCACACCGATGGGGCCGCTGCCGAGAATGACAAGGTGTTCGGGTTGCCGCTCAAGTTCAAATAGAGTCTCGTTGGTTAAGAATCCGGCTTCGGCAAGACCGGGGATGGGCAGGCTCAGGGCCGAGCCGCCGGCGGTGATGATGGCCCTGCGAAACGTCACACGCCGGCTGTCTTCTCCTGCCTTCATGCTGAGCGTATGCTCGTCCTCGAACGCGGCCACGCCTTCGATGACATGCACGCCACGCTCACGCATCAGCTCTGGCGAATCCGCATCGTGGTAGATTTCCTCGCGGGTTTTGCGGACGGAGTCCATCACCTGCTTGAAATCGACGCTTACGTCGCTGAATGTGACACCGAGAGAGTAAGCCCGCTTCGCACTCTCCACCTGTTTTGCAATGTGCAGCAGAGATTTGCTGGGCACGCAACCGGTCCAGGTGCAGTCGCCGCCCAGCCGGTGTTTTTCTATCAATGCGGTCTTGGCGCCGAAGCTGGCACAGATTCCGGAAGCGGTCAGTCCGGCCGCACCGCCGCCGATGACCACGATATCATAGTCGAATTTTGCCATAGTTCCTGGTAAGGATAAAGGTTAGGGTCAGGTAAGCCGTTGAAATAGCTATAGAAGGTGAGCTTTCTCGTGGGCGCCAGGATGAATCCTGGTGTTAATGAGAAAACACTCACCAATGAGAAAGCACGGCTTGTCGGGTTCCGTGCTAATGGTTTCTGGCGGGATTTTGTCGTGTTAGTTTGCTCTGACAAATGTGATGTAGTCTGTATTGACCGGATAGCCGCCAGCCAGCCGGCAGGCGCGGGCGATTTGACCACGGTGGTACGCGCCGTGCGAAATGACGTGCATGAGGATATCACCGACAGCAGTGATGAAATCCTTGCCCTTTGAATTCTTGTAGGCGATATGCTGGTCAAGTTTCTGTCCGTGTGCAGCTAACAAATCTGCCCATTTGCTTTGCATGTTGTAAAGTTGCCCTCTCGTTTGCTCCAGCGACCAATTCGGCCAGATCAGCGTGTGATCGACCGGGCGTTGGCGCAACCGGGCAAGCCACACCTGCTGTGCACCAACTATGTGCGCCAACAAGCGCCGCATGTCATCAGACCCATACTGTCCGGAATTGGCGAAATCCAGCCATTGCGTGTTGGCCCAGTAATCGTATTCGAAGTGTTTCTCTAACATAACTACAACTTACTGTGTGTACCATCGCAGAAAGGCTTATTGCCGCTATGCTTGCAGCCGCACCAGGCAACGCGCTTCTTTTCCGTTATTTCTTCGATTATGGGAGAAAATTCCGTGCCTTTGTGGGATCCATCACAAAACGGCTGATTTTGTGATTGACCGCAGGCGCACCAGGCATATTTCTTCGGTTCTACTTCCATGACATAGGGCATCTTCTGGGGACTCTTCGGATCTGCCATGATGATTCCTTTCTTGCATGTTGCTGCTGTTGATAGTGATATATGATGAACAAATGATGTTTACAAGATAGTCCATATTCTGACAATTTCAAGCGGAACATCCCGATTGCCACGAAGTCACAACGGGAGCGTTAGGCGCGCGTCCGTGCTTTTGGTAACAAGCGATCCTGGTTTGAAGAGAGATCGTCAGGCTTCGACGGAGCCTGTGCTGAGCCTGTCAAAGGGCGCAGCCTGACTCAGGTGCGCTCGCTGACCGAGCGTTTCTTGGGAGCCCCGACGTTCACTCTTATGTCTATCTTGGAAAAGTCGGGGGAAGGGTGACGCAAGCGTTTAGTCCGTGAGTCAGATAAGCAAATAAGGTTTAGGGCGTTGATTGATATTTCATGCTATTAAGGTGCAAAAGATAGAAATAAGGTCTTAGTTTTTCACCTCCGTAAGGAGATCTCCCACGAAGTTGAAGAATCTGCTTCTAAAAGCCTTCTAAAAGTCCTCAGAGGAGTTCCGTCGGAGGGGGATTCCCCCAAATCCCCTCCCCGGAGGGAACAGGCTCGGAGCGCAGCGCAGAGCCAGGGGTGGGTCACCGCGGGTAGCTGGCTCTTCGGCGCTTGCTTGTTACCGTAAGCCCGTGTTGTGCATTTTCACCGATGCAGCCTGGACGCTGTTGCAAGCTCTGGTGCTGTTGTTCGATGCCTGCATCGTTGAGCTTGGCAGGCTTCGGCGTCTTCAGCCACCTTCGTTGACCCACCCCGATTGCGGGACTGTCGTCCCGCAATCGCCCCTCCCAGGAGGGGAACATCTTTCGGCACGCATGTGTTGAACATTACAAATGGAACGAAACTGTAAACGAAAGACCAAGACATGAGCTGGCTTATCCGATTCCGTCCAATTTTTATCCTGCCGTGCAGTTTGATGCTGTTTTTTTCTCATTTCAGTGCGTTGGCTCAGTCCGAGGCGGACAGCACAGAGAAAAAGCAGCAAGATTACAAAGCAAAGGATATTCTGACGCGAAACACGCCTGAACAGAAGCTCTATACTTTACGCAAAATCAAGCTGTTGGATGATGCCACGGAAGATGTGAGCCCGTCACTTTCAGATACTGGTGGCTCAGATATCGCTTTTAATCTGGACGCGCCGTTGCCGTTTTTTCTGGATGAAGAAGGTTTGAAGATGCTCGATCCCGGGCCGGGCACGCAGGACTGGATTGGGGAAGAATTACAACGCCGGCATACGGGTATTCCGCCCACGGTTACGCTCAACGATGCCATTCGTAGCCTGATGGAGTCATTCAAAAAGAGGAAGCCAGAGCGACGAGAAACGCGCGATTTGCCGCTGCCAACTGATACGGAGATCGATATTTTGAAGGTATTGTGGGTGGAAAAGAAGGCCACAGCGCGGGAGATTTATACCAACCTCGATACCTCACGGGTCATTTTTGCTGAAGAGCTGTACGCCGTGCTGGAACGAATGGTTGAGCGCGGCTTTCTCGATCGCAAGAAGATTTCGCCCTCGCATCAACTCAGCCTGTTCGGCATCGCACAAATCGAGCTCAGCTCGAAAAACCGCAAGAACAAGCAATATTTGTACTGGCCGATTGTTACAAAAGAGCAGCTATTCACGTACCTCGATGCAAAGCGCTTTCTGGCAATGGCCGCGCGCAGCGAAAATGATTACGACCTTAAGAACAATAAGTATCAGGCTAATTACCAAAAGTTGCTCGAGAACAAGTTGTATCGGCTGTTTGAATAAAGGTAAGGCGCCGGCGGTCTCGCAAAAGATGACTGCCTGCACACGAAGGGCGTGTTGTAATACTTCCAATCTTGCCCTTGTTTTTTTGGCAATCGCAGGAATCTGGCAGGTGCGATGCCATCATAACCAACCGTGTTTCTGATACCATTTCGCAGTTTCCGCAATACCCTGCTGCAGGGTATGTCTTGTCAGAAAGCCAAATTCACGTTTGGCTTTTTCGTTGCTGCATATCCAGTGGTTCATTTTCAACTCCCGAAATTTGTCCAGGCTAAGTATGGAGGGGCGGTTGCTCAGCCGGGCAACCCCGTCTGCGATGGCGGCTATGGGCCAGGCTAAAGGTAGAGGCACCGGCAGTTTGCGCGTCTTTACATCCAGGGCCTGAGCGATAGTCAGCCCCAGTTCATCCCACGTGTACGCTTTGTCGTCACACAAATAATAAGTCTGCCCCACGGCGGCGCTTGCCTTTGCGGCTGTGACAATGCCGGCGACCAGGTCCTTAACATAGATAAAGCTGGCTGAACGCGGCCCGCCGCCCAGCATGGGCCGGATTCCCATTTTAGCATATTTGAAATAGCTGTAGACATCGGTGTCGCGCGGTCCGTAGACCGCGGGCGGACGCAGGATCGTAATCGGCAGTTTATCGATAAAGAAGCGGGCAGTCTCTTCACTTTTTAGCTTGCTTCTGCCATAATCTGACACAGGCCTGGGATGGTCACTTTCAGAGAGCGGTGTGCCATCCCGGCTGGGACCGGCTGCGGCCAGGCTGGATACCAGAATGAAGCGCTTGATCTGGCTGTTGCACGCAAGGGTTGCT
>CAZVSL010000142.1:0-11029 GCA_964629935.1 uncultured Calditrichaceae bacterium
TGGCCAGAGTTTCCCGCGGACCCCAGCGCAGTTTGCATTTGCGATGGCCGTCGTAATGATATTTACCCTCTTCGGGAAAGAATTCAATTGTACCGAGAAAGCGGTCCTGATTGCCGGATTTCAGCGCCTCGAAAATGGCAGGGTATGAGAGTTCAGTATCGAAAATATTGGCTTCACGCGCGAGCTTTTGCGGTGAATGCGCATCTGAATTAGACACCAGCGTATATTTATCGAGCATAGACAGTCGCCAGTTCATCGGCGGGTCGGATGAAAGTCCGGTCTCGACCGCGAAGATATGTTCCGTCAAATCATCGAAGCATTCCTCGACCGAATCGAAGCCTGACATCGAGCCGAGCAGAGCAAACCAGGGCGTCCAGATATGAGCGGGAATGAGATAGCCTTGCGGATCCGTCTCCAGCACAATTTCGAGCAAGTCTCTGGAATCCAGCCCCAGAATGGGCCGGCCGTCAGAGCGGATGTTGCCGATGGTCTCGAGCTTCGCCTGGAATTTCTCCAGCGCCTCAAATGACGGCATGAAAACCACGTGATGAATCTTACGGACTTTATCATTTTTCTTGTAAATGTTGCTGATCTCACCGGCAAGCATAAAGCGCACCGGCATCCTGCAAGCTTTGAATACTTCCGCATCCAGCGATCGCGACAATTCCTGTTTTAGTCGGAAAAGGCCGGGTTCTGCTGGTTCCAATCTGTCTTTCATCTCTTGCAGCCAGCCGGGATGGGCAATGTCACCCGTACCGACTACCGTGACGCCTTTGAGCTGTGCCCATTTGCTGAGCTGTTCGAGGTTGAGAGTCTTGCTTGTGGCGCGGGAAAAATGTGAGTGCAGGTGTACGTCTGCGACAAACTTCATGAGGCCCCTCCGGATTGATGTTTGGCCAATTTAACAATCCGGCTACGAATTGTCAATGGCCAGCCGGCTGTGTGTGGCAGGAAACAGGATCCTTGCATTATTCAATATGGAGGGGGCATCCCTGCCCGAATGGGATTCATCTAGCGTGGATTCCTCAAAACCGAATTGAGTGATTCTTTTTGTGGGATGGTTCGGAGTTCACGCTTCAGCTTGCCAGGGCGGCGAGAATGCACGCTAAAGCGTGAGCACCCTTTATATAGCCCGTTTGGATGAATCGCTCAACTAATACCAGACACGCACGCCAAGCCTGAACCCATCGAGCATATCGCTGTCTTTGTTTTTCAAAACCCGGAACCCACCCAGCAATTCGATGCGCCCGAGGGCAAAACCGGCGCTTGCTTCCGCCGTGTAGAGCAGTCCGTTGCTGACATAAGCCGCGGCCAGCTCGGTCTCGATGATTAGCGGCCTTTGCGGGAAAAGCGTCATATCGAGAGCGATCTCCGGGCCGCCATGGTTGGTGTTGCGATGGAAGCCACGAAATCCGCCTTCCAGGTTGACGATCATTTGCGGCGTCCGGTAAAGGGCGTAGCCATAGCGGAAGCCAAAGAAGGTAAGATGGTCCTTGAAGCGACCGAATTCATCGATACGGTCCTCTTCGTAGACTGCCAGGTCCATAGAGAGCTTGCTGCGGTGAGCGAACTGCGTTTCCCATTTCAAGATGTAGCTGCGCAGATCTTCGTTCAGGTGATGGTAATTGAACTCTGTGTTAAAATAGAAGCTGCGGTAGTCATCGCTGTTTGTCGCAAACCCTTCTCCTTCGGCATACGGAAAGGAGGGAAATGGCCCGAACTCTGTGCCGGGTGTTCGGCCCCACAGGCGGGTAAACTCAGCCATGTTGTCCAAAAACAGCCATACAAAGAACCCGGCAGCATCGTCATCGTCATCTGAGCCCTCTTCCTCTTCGCCATAATCGTCGGCGAAATCTTCCAGGTCACCCTTTCCTTCCTTTTGCGGGAAAGCTTCAGTCGGCGTCACCAGAGTTCCGGCAAAACCCAGCAGAAAAAGTGACAAAACCACACCTCGAATGTAGTGAAGCATTTTGACTATTAACCTTTGGTGATGGTAGATTACCCTGAGTTGATAACCGAATAGCAAACGATATACCACTACCTGAATAACGTGCACACGGGAAAATAGTTCAGGGAAAGATAGCCAGGAGAAACAGAAAAAGAAAAAAGACTTTACGAGTTCGCTTACGAAGTAAACAAGATAGTGCTGAGTCTGAAATCAAACCACATCAAGCTCAGCAGCAATTATGGCTTCGAGGCGTTGCCGGGAGGCTTATTTGGTTTGGGCGGCCTCCGTTATAACCAGAGACTTCACTTTGTTATTCAGATCGTGCAGGGAATCCAGTATCTGCTCATAGGATTCCAGGGGACCATTGGTTTCTTTGGAAAAATCCACATGCGGTTCCAGAGTGAGCGCATCATGACAGAGTCGCTGGGCTTCAAGATAATTGCTCAGCTCATAATTACACAACGCTTGTTGATAGAAACACTCGACTTTGTAGCTCAGGCTTTTGTGCTCGGCGGTCTCCAGAATACCCTCGAGATGCTCAAACGTGCGCAACGCCTCCTGCCAACGGCCAAGGTCCTGTAGTATTCTTGCACGTCGGTAGTTCAATGTTGGATTCTGGCTGTACTCTTTGTAAAGGCTATCGGCCATATTCAGGGCATGCTCATACTGTTTCTCATTGTGGAAAACATTCATCAGGCCGTAGCGGGCGCTTACATCCAGGTATCGCCCTTTCTTCGCGGTTATCATCATGTTGCGAATGCCGTCCTTGCGATTATCTCCTGAAAACGGAAGATATCGCATGGCGCCCTTCGCACCAAGCCAGTACTTATACAAACCGAGACCATAATAAGCATCGTAAAACTCCGGGCTGTAAGCCACAGCTCTGTTGAAGTTGTGCAACACGCGCGATCCGCTTTTGAAAGCCTCCATCCACTTCCCATCCTGCGCACAAAGCATGCTGTGAAAGCCATAAGCTATACCCAAATAGAAATAGGTTCTGCCATTCTTCTTGTCGCGTTCATAGGCAGCTTCGGCCAGGTCAATGGATAATTGCAGCAGGGTATCAATCTTATCATCGTAAAGCTTAACACGATAATTGCGTTGAATTGTATCATACGTCGTGAGCAATCCAAATGCACCGGCTGGCTCATCGGGATACTGTTTGCGGACTTCCTCGGAGAGGCGGATTGCATCATCAAATCGCTCTTCGTAACCGGCTCTCATGGCAGATTCGAATTTGGCGTAAAGCTCTTCCTGCTCCGCTGTTTTCTGCGCCTGCGCCTTGTTGATTTGACTGAGGAAAACTATGGTTCCTGCAAAAACCGATATTTTGAAAACTCGACTCCGAAGAATCTGCATCAATGCCTCCGTTTTCTTAGCTTTGAAGCGGTAAGATTAGCCTAAGATAGGGTGGGATTAGTCACGAATTGCGTAAGAATATAAATACAAGCACGTAGTATTGCAAGGTTTTTCTCTCTCGCGGAGCAATTTGTATAGATTTTGAAACAACCCGCCACGCTTTTTTGTTGTTTTGCGCTATTCCTGACTATTCTGTTTACTCCTAACATTTTTGCTTGACTCGCAGACTTTGAATCAACACATTGTGAGTTATTTATCGAATTGAAAAGGAGCGACTTTAACAAAGTTGATGAATATCAAAAAAACACAACAATCAGCGCAGCTAAGCATCATTTTCGCAGTCGTCTGTATCGACTTGATTGGATTTGGCATCGTCTTGCCTCTGCTTCCACTGTATGCAAAATCATACGGCGCCTCGCCAACGGTCATCGGGATGCTGGCGGTGTCTTATTCAGTCGGGCAGCTCCTTTTTAATCCGATTTGGGGCTCGCTCTCAGACCATATCGGGCGCCGTCCGGTTCTGCTCGGAAGTCTTGCCGGCTCTGTCATCTTCTACACCATTTTTGGTTGGGCGCCAACCTTAACATGGCTATTCATCGCCAGAACCTTCGCCGGCATTTTCGCAGCCAACATCTCGACGGCCATGGCCTATATCGCCGACATCACCAGCAAGGCGGACCGGGCTAAGGGCATGGGGTTGATCGGCGCGGCATTCGCGCTCGGCTTTATTATCGGGCCGGCCCTGGGCGGATTTCTAAGCAAATATAGCTATTCGTGGCCGGGCTATGGCGCGGCGCTGTTATCGCTCTTGGCGCTTTTGCTGGCTGTGGTAAAACTGCCGGAATCCGTGCAGGAACGGCGCCGGTATGCCTACAGCCGTCCGAATCCGCTGGCCTTCATCACACCGCTCAAACGCAATCTTGTCAAGTCCGAGATCGCGCGTCCGATTTGGATGTACTTTCTCATCATACTCGGATTCTCATGCATGCAGCTAACTTTCCCGCTTTTCACGCAAGACATCTTCGGCTTCGACGTCGTTGAAAACGGCTATGTCTTTGCATTTATGGGGCTGGTTGCCGTTGTGATGCAAGGCGGTCTTATCGACAAACTATCCAAGCGTTTCGGGGAGGGACGGTTGGCGGTGGTTGGCGCCAGTCTCGGCGTCCTCGGCATGGTTTTGCTGCCTTCTGTCCGGTCTGTCAAGATGCTTCTGTTGCTGCTCGCCGTTCTGGGCATCGGTACCGGGCTGAGCAATCCAACCCTTACCAGCCTGATTTCAATCGGTGCGGATGATTCAGAACAAGGCGCCGTTCTGGGTATCAGCCGTTCCGTATCGACCCTCGCCCGCATCATTGGTCCGCTTGCAGGCGGTTGGGCTTATGGTGCGTTCGGCTTCACCTGGACCTACTGGGGTGTGGGGTTTGTATTGCTCTGGGCCGTCGTGGTTGGATTACCATTATTTCGAGTGAAAGCTCACTTTTTCGAGGAAAAAGAACCTGTTGAAGTGGTATGAGCGCGGTTGCTAGTTTTTAGCATCCTATCCAGGAACTACTCAAAGGTCACGCCGTATTAAGAATAAACTCGATGTACAATCTTCGAAACACCGTCCTGAAATGTAATCTTAAAAACTCCTGATACGGCCGAAAACCGCGTTAGGTCATTCTTTTGCACGATTTACAAACATCGTGAATTCATTGCAGGAACAAGAAATACAGCAACATAGGAAACAACACGAGCCAGATGAATTTCGTTATCCCATATTTCCTTTATTTCCTTGCGTGAAGCACATTTCAGAGTAACCAGGACTCTGTGACCTGCCATCCATTTTGACGGAATTTTCATTGAACGGGCCGTAGTTTTCTAATGTGATTAACGGAGTTGCAGAAAATTGAGCAGACGCATTTCATTTCTTCTTTTCCTTTGCCAGATATGGGTTGCCGCAACCGCGTTTGCTTACGCGGCTGCTGATGAACGGCTGCAAAGAGCTGACAATTTGTTTCAGCGGGGTGAATACGCCGAGGCTATCTCGCGCTATGAAGACCTGCTGCAAGATGACGAGACCCAAATCGATGCGCAATTGGGCCTGGCGCGCGTATTTCTCCAGAAAGGAGAATATGAACGAGCACGTCAGGCTTGCGAGCAAATCCTGTCGAATGTTCCTGCCCAGCCTGAAGCATTGACGTTTCTGGGGCTGACTCTCAAGCACACAGGTCATTACAAAGAAGCTCGGGCTGCATTCGAACGCGTTGTGTCAACGCATCCTGACCATCTGGCGGCGCGTTTGCAGCTCGGCATCATGCAGTGGCAATGGGGCCAAAAGGCTGAAGCGCGCCGGACCCTGCAGCATTTTATCGCCGCTTATCAGAGCGGGCGAAGGCTCTCGCCAAAAGAGATAGGTCTGGTGGCGCAGGCGTGCATCTATCTCGAGCGTTTTCGAGACGCGAACAGCCTGTTTTTCGAGGCCACAAAAGCTGACCCGGAATTGTGGCAGGCGCTGTTGCCCTGGGGCGAGCTGATGCTGGAAAAATATAACACCGCAGATGCCAGAGGGATTTTTGAAGATGCGCTGGAAATAAACCCAAATCTTGCCCCGGGTCTTTTGGGGCTGGCAAAGGTTGCGCGTTCAGATAATTTCGAAGCAGCAAAGGCGGCTGCCGAGCAGGCTTTGGAGATCAATCCCAACCTTGTTGCAGCCCACGATTTCTTAGCAGAACTGGAGATCGCGCTTGGTCGGTATGAAAAGGCACTCGAGATACTGGAGACGCCGCTCAAAGTCAATCCTAATTCTCTTAGTAGCCGGTCATTGCGAGCGGTTGCTTTCTACCTTTTGAAGCAGGAGCAAAAATACGCGCAAGAAGAATCCGGGATTCTGGCGATCAATCCGAGTTATGGCGACATGTACTATCAAATAGCAGATGTCTTAGCCAAACGCTATCTATTCCGTGAATCGGTTACTTTTTACCGCCAGGCGTTGGAATTGGACCCCGAGAATTGGCAGGCATACGCCGGTCTGGGTACGAGCTTAAGCCGCATCGGCAAGGAAGATGAAGCCAAGCAAATGCTTGAAAAGGCATTCTCAAGGGACCCGTACAACAAATACGTCGCCAATTTGCTGACATTGTTCGACGAATTCCCGGACTACAAAACGCATCGTACCAAGTATTTGACCATCCGCATTCATGAAAGAGACGACGCTGTACTGGCGCCTTATGCCACGGCCCTGGCGGATCGCAGTTTTGACGAACTATTGAAAAAATATGAGATCAGCACTGACGAAGAGATCATCCTGGAAATTTTTCCATCACATGACGATTTTGCAGTGCGCTGCTTTGGGTTGCCCGGGGCGCAGGCTTTTCTGGGCATTTGTTTCGGCAATGTCGTGGCTATGGACTCACCGCGAGCCCGCTCAGCGGGTGATTTTGTGTGGGGTGAAACGCTGTGGCATGAGCTGGTACACGTGACGCATCTGCGGTTGACAGCCAATCGCATTCCGCGCTGGTTGGCAGAAGGCATCGCCGTGCATGAAACCTCGTTGGCCAGACCACACTGGAGCATGAATATGGATTGGCCATTCATCATGGCTTTTCAAAACGACCGCATTTTGCCGTTGAAGGATCTGGACTCCGGCTTCAACCGCCCGACCAGTCCGGGACAGGTTGGCCTTTCATATTTCCAGGCTTCACTACTCGTGGAGTTCATCGTCTCAAAATACGGTCATGAGAAAATTCTTCAGATGTTTCCGAAATTCCGGGCTGAGCTTGAAACGCCGGAAGTCATCGAAGCGGTCTTTGGCAAAGATGTGGACAGTTTTGATGATGAATTCAGAGCCTACATCGAAAAAAAATACAAACTCGACCAGGTCGATTACAGTTATAATCCGCACGAGATCAGCGATTCGGCGGAATTGTTGCAAGCCAGGCTAGCGGACAACCCCAACAATCCGTTGCTCAATTTCAGGCTTGGTTTAATCTATCAGAAGAACAAGGATTACGACAACGCGATTCCATATCTGGAAAAGGCGAAACAGCTTTTTCCGGACTTTGTCGACAAGAACAATCCGTACCGGGCGTTGGCAGACATCCACCTGGAGCTTGGCCAAAAGCAACAGGCCATCGCAGAGCTTCGGGAGTTAACCCGGCGCAACGGGAAGCATCTCGAAACACTTCAGCTTTTGGCCGATCTCTGCATGCAAGAAAAGAATTACGATTGCGCCGCCGAAGCCTTGCGCAAAGCGATCTATATCTCGCCATTTGAATCTGATATCCATCATACCCTGGCGCGGGCATATCTTGCAAAAGAGGACTATGATGCGGCTATTCGTGAGCTGGAAATCAACCTGTTGACTGAGCCGCAGGATATGGCTGGTGCACACTGCGACCTTGCCGAGGCCTTGCTGAAAGCTGGCCGCACGGCCGATGCAAAAAAGTCGGCCCTGGCTGCCCTTGAAATTGCGCCAAACTACGAACGTGCTCAGGAGATACTATTGGCGAGTCTGGAGTAGGAGATGATATCCTGGATATACGTTAAGACTATTCTTTCAGTTTTGTCTGCCGGCTTGATCTTGTTCGACGCCTATCCGGCTCAGGCGCAAATGCAGTTGCCGGTTGGGGATGCATTCACGTTTGTGCGTATCAAATGGACAGACAATAACCGCCGGTATGGTTATGGTTTTTCCACAAATGCACCGCTTTGGGCCCATGATTATCCGCAGGCAGAGGAGAACCTATATCTCGCATTGCGTGCAGCCACGAATATTAAGGTTTCAAAAGATAACAAAGTTCTCCATTTTGATGACGATGAAATATTCGACTATCCGTTTATTTATGCCTGCGAAATAGGCTATTTGACACTATCAGATGAGGAGGTAAGGAATCTCAGGGAATACCTGCTGCGTGGCGGATTCCTCATGGTGGACGATTTCCGCTGGCCCTTCGAATGGGCAAACTGGCTCGGTGAGATTCGCAAAGTGCTGCCGGAAGGCTCGCTCAGGAAACTGGATATAAGTCACCCCATTTTCCACTGCTTTTTCGATCTTCGCGACATCCATGCGCCAACCCCCTACCTGCAGGTTCCACCCGAGTACTGGGGTATTTTCGATCAACAGGATCGCATGATGGTGCTGATCAATTTTAACAATGATGTAGGAGATGGCTGGGAATTGCCAAAATCAACGCCTGATTTTTCCACCATGTCCTACAAGCTCGGCATCAACTACTTGATCTATTCTTACACACATTGATTTTTGGCTGTATCGTATGATGTTAAGGATTTCGACTGGGGCGCTTGCGTTTTATGTGGTGGTATTGCTTGCGGTTGTGTCACTGCCGCAGGCAAAGGCTCAGGGAAGCAGCGGCGACGAGTTCACATTTGTCCGTTTGCAGTACACATCCGGCGGCGTTAATTTCAGAATTCGCAACTACTTCGGCCCACGCTGGCAAAGCTGGACGGTCGACTATCCGACCGCCGAAGAGAATTTCATGAGAGGCCTGCGCAATTGGACGGCCCTGAATGTCGCGGATAAAGCCGTATCACTTTCTTTGCTTGATACTGAATTCTTCCGCTATCCTTTCGCTTATATGGTGGAAGTCGGTTACATGGCGCTAACGCAGGCTGAGGCAGACAGCCTTGGCGAATGGCTCTTGCGCGGCGGTTTTCTCATGGTCGATGACTTTCATGGACCGTTCGAGTGGCAGAACTTCATCGAGCAAATGCGGATGGTCTTTCCGGAGAGACATATTGTCGATATCCCTCTTGACCATCCGATCTTTCATTGTTTTTATGATTTTGAGCACCTGCGGCAAATTCCCGGTCTGGGTTCTGTCCTGAATGGCCGGACGCATGAGAAAGGCGGGATCAATCAACGCTGTATGGGTATCTTTGATGACAGCGGCCGGCTTATGGTGCTGGTCATTCGCAATATGGATATGGGAGACGCATGGGAGCACACCGGCGACCCACGTTATCCGCCTGAGTTTGCTGCTGAAGCGTATAAGCTTGGAATCAATTTTGTTATCTACGCGTTGACACATTGATAAGCGACCATTTGATTGCAACCTGAATTGAGCGATTCTCTTGTGTGCGGCGGTTCGGAGTTCAAGCTTCAGCTTGCCCGGACGGCAGGAATGCACACTAAAGCGTGAACACTCTTCATATAACCCATTGATGAAGATTGCTTTGCATGAATTGCGCAATTTAGGTCAGGTACTAAACAACGACGGAGTTATCATGGTAGAAGGCATCGCAAAAACCGAGCACCAACAATCTGACCAGGATCTTGTCTATATCGAGAAGCTGCGCGACGGCAGCCGCAAGATTTATGATGAGCTCAGAAAGATCATCGTCGGTCAGGACCGTGTTATCAACCAGGTCCTGCTGGCGCTTTTTACCGGCGGCCACTGTCTCATCACCGGCGTGCCGGGTCTGGCCAAAACTTTGCTCATACGCACGCTTGCGCAAATTCTCGACTTGAAATTCAAGCGCATTCAGTTCACGCCCGATTTGATGCCTTCGGACATTATCGGCACGGATGTCATCGAAGACGACCGCACCCCCGGGCGCCGCACCCTGGAGTTTGTCAAAGGCCCGGTGTTTGCCAACATCATTTTGGCCGATGAGATCAACCGCACGCCGCCAAAGACTCAGGCTGCTTTGCTCGAGGCCATGCAGGAGCACCGGGTCACCGCCGGCGGCAACACCTATGACCTTGAAGAGCCATTCTTTGTACTGGCAACACAAAACCCCATCGAACTCGAGGGCACCTATCCGCTGCCGGAAGCGCAGCTCGACAGATTCATGTTTAACGTTGTCGTCGATTATCTGAATGAGGAAGATGAAGTAAAAGTGGTGACATCCACAACCTCGGGCTTTATCCCGGAACTGCAGCGGGTTGTCACCGGCAAAGAAGTAATCGAATTTCAAAAAGTTGTGCGCAAAGTGCCGCTGTCTGAGCAGGTTGCAAAATATGCCGTGCGTTTGGTTTCCACAAGCCGGCCGGGCGACCGCAATGCTCCGGAATTCGTCAAAAATTGGGTGAGCTGGGGCGCCGGCTTGCGCGCCTCACAATATCTGATTCTGGGCGCGAAAGCGCGCGCCGTGATGGAAGGCCGCTACAATGTCTCTATCAAAGATATCAAAGAGCTGGCGCTGCCGGTCTTGAGGCATCGTATTCTGACGAACTTCTATGCCGAGTCGGAGAAAGTCACCTCTGATGATATTGTCCGGCGCCTGCTCGAAACAGTGCCGGAGCCAAAGTCAGGAATGTGATCGCAGCATACTCTCAATAACGCCTATTTGTAGATTATGTCAAACCAGGTAAGATTTTTAGACCCGAAAATTCTTTCCAAAATATCCGGCATGGAATTGCGCGCCCGCACGGTTGTGGAGGGATTTATCTATGGCTTGCATCGCAGTCCGTACCGGGGGTTCAGTGTGGAGTTCGCCGAGTACCGCGAATACACACCAGGCGATGACATTCGTTTCATCGATTGGAAGGTATTTGCGCGCTCAGACCGTTACTACCTTAAAGAATTTGAGGAAGAGACAAACCTGAGCTGCAACATCCTGCTCGATTGCAGCGCCTCTATGGGTTATGCGAGCGACGGCATCTCAAAAATGGAATATAGCTCCTATCTCGCAGCCTCCCTGGGCTATCTGATTTTCCAGCAGCGCGATGGTGTAGGTCTGATGACATTTGACAACGAGATTCGGCAGCTCATCCCGGCG
>CAZVSL010000142.1:11039-12330 GCA_964629935.1 uncultured Calditrichaceae bacterium
CGCAACAAACGCGGTCACATGCTTTCGATTCTGCGCTATCTTGAGAAAATCGACCACGGCACGCGAACCGAGCTCTCTTTGCCGTTACACAAGATTGCAGAATCCATCAACAAAAAAGGCTTGATCATACTGATATCGGACCTGCTGGATGATCCGGAATCTGTGCTCGAAGGCTTGCGGCACCTGCGCTTCAAAGGGCACGACTTGATCGTTTTTCATATTATGGACGACACAGAGCTCAACTTTCCGTTCAAGAACGCCACGCGTTTCATCGGCATGGAGGGTGAGTCAGAGTTTATGGCCATCCCAACTATGGTGCGGGACACATACATGAAACGGCTCAACGAACATATTGCAGCCTTCAAAAAAGGCTGTGGCCGCATGCAAATTGATTACCATCTGCTGAATACATCGCAGCCGCTTGATTTTGCATTGTTTAGCTATCTGACGCGACGCAGCAACAAAGGCTGAGTTGTGAGAGAAGTCTGAACTCGCAAGCATCGTACAGGCAAGAAAATTAAGGTTCTCAGGGTATGTCATTTTTAAATTCTTTCTTTCTTTGGGGCCTGGCAGCAGCTTCCCTGCCTGTGATCATCCATTTGATCAAGCGCAACAAAGCGGTCAGGCTGCCATTTGCCGCGATTCGATTTCTCAGGGTTGAGCCTGCCGAGCGCTACCGCTCGCAGCGGCTGAAACAGATCATTTTGCTGGCCCTCCGGATGCTGGCAATCGCGTTGCTCGTGCTGGCGTTTGCGCGGCCCTATCTGGCTGATAAGCAAACCGCCGCGTTCTGGGGTGACCAGCCCGAGGCCGCGGTCATTCTGCTGGACAACTCATTCAGCATGGCTGCTGATGACCGCTTTCAAGCTGCCGTTGCCAGGACAAAGGAGTTGCTGCGCTCATTCCGGCCACAGGATGAGGTGACGGTCATGCAGTTTTCTGAATCGACCACCATGGTGGGGCAATCTGATGGTAACCCGGCGGCGCTTGCCAGCCAGTTTGACTCACGGTTGAGCCGCAGCACACGGTCGACTAACTATATGCAAGCTCTGCAGGCAGGCGAATCCATCCTGCTCGAAGCGCCACACAATGTGAAGAAAATCTATGTCATATCAGATTTCCAGAAAACCGGATGGGATGCTTTGAACCCACACTGGAAAATCCTTGAGGGCATCGGCGTGGAGTTTATCCAGATCGGAAAAGAGCCAGCAGCCAATGTTGCAGTCCGGGATTTATACATCTCACGCGACCAGGACACCGGCAAACGCGCTGAAGTCTTGGCCCGGGTAAA
>CAZVSL010000143.1:0-12300 GCA_964629935.1 uncultured Calditrichaceae bacterium
TGCCGCTCCAGTTGAGATAGCGCTGCACCCAGTTGCCCAGCGATCCGGCGACGACGATCACGGCCACGTGGCCGAGTCCAAAGGCCAGCAGCAGCGAATTGGCCTTGACCACGCTGGTCTGCGACAGATGAAACACCGTTCCCAGCACCGGCGCCATGTAAGCAAACGTGCACGGCCCCAGCCCGATGCCGAACAGCAATCCCAGCGTTAACGCGCCGGCGCCGCCGCGAAGGCGGGTCTGGCGCATCGATACGCCGTTCCAATCAAATCGCAGCACATCCATCAGATACAGACCGATGATCACAAAAATACCCGCCACCAGCAGGTTGCCCACTGTGCCGACATCGCCGATCAGCCGTCCCAGCGAAGCCGTAATCACGCCGATGAGCGCGATGGTGAGCAGCACGCCAAAGGCGAAAATCGCCGACAGGTTGAAAGAACGGCGCGTATTCACTGCGCCCTGCGTGCTGATATAGCCGATGATCAGCGGAATACTGGAAAGATGGCAGGGACTCAGCAGGATGCTCAAGACCCCCCAGGCCAGCGCCGCCAGCAGGGCAACGCCAAAGGCAGCGCCCAGAGCCTGGCTCAATGCTGTAAATACTTCAGAAATCATGGCGCTCTCCTCAGGATCCCGTCAGGACTTTCAAGCCCTGCGACTGCAGGAACTGGTCGATTTCTGCTTCCGGGAAAAAGCCTTCGTGGCGCATGATTTCGTTGCCGTGCTGGTCCAGGAACACCTGCGTCGGGATAAGCCGAATACCAAACTGGCGGGCATATTTTTGCTCCGCGGGCGTCCAGACATCGTAGAACACAACACGAATCTGCTCGCCATATTTTCGCTCGATGGAGCGCATCACCGGCTGCATGGCTTTACACGGCACACAGTTGACGGAGCCCAATTCGACAAAGGTGATTTTCGCGGTGGAATTCCGACTGGTATTCTGACTGGCCCGCATTTCCTGGTTTCGGGTTTCAGCTTCTTCACAAGCCAGGAACAGGAAAGCGGCGAGCCACAGTATAGCAACCATTGAAATTGTCCGCATGTCACACCTCCCGCAGCCATTGCATGATCTGTGACTCGCCGGGAATCGTGCCTGTGCTTTTCACCTGCTCGTTGACCACCAGGGCCGGCGTCATCATCACGCCATAGTTCATGATTTGTGCAATGTCGGTGACTTTTTCGATATCACACGCGATGCTGTTTTGGGAAGCCACTTCTCTGACTTTGGCCTCCAGAGTTTGGCATTTCGGGCAACCTGTGCCCAGTATTTTTACGGTCATTTTTATGACTCCTTTTAAAACGGTTCTCCAATTGATGCAGCAAATGGAAAAGCATAATCACTCAGGAATTCCAAATGCGTTAGTTTCAAGAATACTTTGAATTGCCTGCCCTTCTCCGTCACTCTGTTACGGACAAACATCCGGCGCCGCAATGGTTCCGGTTTCAACTTCGCCGGCAAAATATTTCTTTTGAAACCAGAGCGCCACATTGACCAGCCCAATCAAGACCGGCACTTCTACCAGCGGTCCTATCACAGCGGCGAATGCCTCGCCGGAATTGATGCCGAATACGGCAACTGCAACGGCGATGGCCAATTCAAAATTGTTGCTCGCGGCCGTGAACGACAGCGTCGTTGTCTTTGAATAATCGGCGCCGACTTTGCGGCCCATGTAAAACGACACCAGAAACATCAACACAAAATAAATCAGCAGCGGGATTGCAATCCGGACCACATCGAGCGGGATTTTCACAATAAACTCACCCTTGAGCGAAAACATGACAACAATCGTAAACAGCAGCGCAATCAGCGTGATCGGGCTTATTTTGGGGATGAACTTGGTGTGGTACCAGTCGCGGTCTTTCATTTTTATCAGTGAAAATCGCGTGATGACGCCGGCGAGAAACGGGATGCCCAGGTAAATAAAAACGCTCTCGGCAATCTGACCGATGGTGATTTCAACGGCCGTGCCGGCCAGTCCAAACCATGTGGGCAGAATGGTGATGAAGACATAAGCATAGACCGAAAAGAACAACACCTGAAAAATGGAATTAAACGCCACCAGTCCCGCGGCATATTCTGTGTCGCCTTTTGCCAGCTCATTCCAGACGATCACCATGGCGATGCAGCGCGCCAGGCCGATCATGATCAGGCCGTACATATATTCCGGATACCCACTTAGAAAAACGATAGCCAGAAAAAACATGAGTATCGGGCCGATGATCCAGTTTTGCACGAGCGACAGCGCCAGGATGCGCCAGTTGCGAAAGACCTCGCCCAGATCCTCGTATCTGACTTTTGCCAACGGCGGATACATCATCAGAATCAAGCCGATGGCGATTGGGATGTTGGTGGTCCCCACCTGGAAGGTGCTCCAAAATCCAGCAACGCCCTCGAATAAATACCCCGAAAAAACCCCGACAAACATCGCGAGAAAAATCCAGAGCGTTAAATATCTATCGAGAAAGGATAATCTCCTCGTTATTTTCTCCATGTAAAACTCCATATAGATTTATAAGAACGTCCAAAACTTCAACAATTCCAAAAAGTGTCCATAATGTTAAAGAAAGCAAAACGTGGTGTGGACTGACCCCGTTCATGGTCACTGATTTTCAGTTTCCCGAATCCAGTGCGCCAGCGTGCTCTTGACCGGAATCTTGCCGCTGACTTTGACCTCGCCGTCGATGACCAGGCCCGGCGTCAACATAATGCCGAGATCGGCAAACTTGCTGACATCCGTGACCTTTTCGATGTTGGCCTCGATGCCCGTCTCCGCTACCACTTCTTTGCACAGCGTTTCCAGTCTCTGGCAATTGGCGCAGCCGGGACCGACGACTTTGATGTCAATCATGACTACCTCTCCTTTGGTTTGATTTGTAGAAACCCTGACAGGGTTCTGAATCCTGTCGGGGTTGTGTCTATCTCAATGTCTATCTCAAAGCGATCCGTAAATCAATCCGCTGACCGTCGCCATTACCACCACCAGCGCCACAAACACTGCGGTCTTTTGTGTGCCGATGACGCTGCGGATGACCAGCATGTTCGGCAGCGACAACGCAGGCCCTGCCAGCAGCAGCGCCAGCGCCGGGCCCTTGCCCATGCCGCTGTTGATCAGTCCCTGCAGAATCGGCACTTCTGTAAGCGTAGCGAAATACATGAAGGCGCCGACCACCGAGGCAAACAGATTCGCGAACACGGAATTGCCGCCCACCAGGCCGGAAATCCAGTGGTTGGGAATCAAACCCTGGCCGGCTTCCGGGCTGCCGAGCAGGAAGCCGGCCACCAGCACCCCGGCAGCCAGCAGCGGCATGATCTGTTTGGTAAAATCCCAGGTCGAGGCCATCCACTCCTGCGGTTCTCCGGGCGTGATGGAAATCAGCACGCTCAGGACGATGGCCGCGGCGGAAAAAGAAATCAGCGGATTCCCCGGAAAGAAGAACGCCAGCAGAACCACCGGAATTGCGCCCAGGATAACATGCAGGGATTTAAGGTTCAAAACTTTGACCAGCGAAACGCCGAACAATATGCCGAGAATGGCGGTTATCTGCCACTTGTACTCGTACAGGAAACTCCAGGCGCCGTCTCCACCCTGCGGCTTGCCCCAGTTAGCGAACACCAGAATCGCCACCAGCACGAAAAAATGAAACGCCGTCTGCCACAGCGGCCGGGTCTCCTCGGGCTGCGGCATGGCCAACTGCGCCTCGGCTTTTTGCGATTCTTCTTTACGGTAAATCACATGCATGGCCAGCCCGATGACGATGCTGAACACCACCGCACCCACGACGCGGGCGACCCCCATTTCCAGCCCCAGAACCCGTGCAGTCAGGATGATCGCCAGAATGTTGATGGCCGGGCCGGAATAGAGAAAGGCGATGGCCGGGCCCAGTCCGGCGCCGCGTTTGTGGATGCCGGAGAAGAGCGGCAGCACCGTACAGGAGCAGACCGCGAGAATCGTGCCCGACACCGAAGCCACGCTGTACGACAGCCACTTTTTGGCATTGGCGCCAAAATATTTGATCACCGCTGCCTGGCTCACGAACACCGCGATCACCCCGGCGATGAAAAACGCCGGCACCAGGCAGAGCAGCACGTGCTCCTGCGCATACCATTTCGTCAGGATCAGCGCCTCGTAAATTGCCCCGCGAAAGCGCTCGCTCTGCAGCGGCAGATAATACGCCAGCAGGAAGAGTCCCACCAGCCAGAACAACTTTTTATATTCCTGTTTCCAGTTCATTTACAGACCTATATTTTGCTAATTAACGAATCGTGGCTCAAAAAAAATTAAACGACCTGATACACGTCCCGGTCCACTTTCTTGATTGCGTGAGCATCACTCAACACAACCTGATCCTCCGACAGCCAGCGCGACAGCAGCGGCAGCAACTCGCTCACATACTCCGCGGTCTTGGCCGGATTCAAGCGGTAGTGCACCCACTTGCCGTTCTTTTCATCGAGGATCAGCCCGGCGTCGCGCAAGATGGACAGGTGCTTGGAGACCGTGGAGCTGGCCAGATTCAGAACGGCCGTGATTTCGCACACGCACAGCGGTTGCTGCTCCAACATCTTGATGATGCGCAGCCGGTTGGGGTCGGATAACGCTTTGAAGATTTTTGTCAGGGCTCGCATGCCAAGTCACTCGCTTTTACATTTCGTCGTTTAACGAACTGTTCTTCATCTATCAAATACCATGCCACCTGAAATTCGAATCGTGCCTTAGGTAGTTAACTAATAGTTTGTAAAACACTTATGAAGTTGCAAGGGGATATATTTCTTAGAGCTGAACGCGCCATTTATTCTTGAATTTGAGAATGGTGTTCTCATTATTCGGAAACAGTCGTCGAGAGAAAAGCGGACCGGCACTTTGGAAGTGTCGGTCAGTTACAGTGCCGCCAACTCCCCGGCGCCTCGCAGGCGCCGGGGAGTTACCTCTGGCCACGGAAGCTATCTGAACCATTTTAACAAGTTCGGGACTTTGCAGGAAGGTATCGGCGTAATCCGCTGCCCGTCCCTGCAAAACTCCCCGGCGCTTTGGAAGTGCCGGGGAGTTACGTCTGTCTTGGCGTTTGCTTCTTGTGATTGATAGCATCTGCATCCTCCAATTTTTTTTATCGCAGCAGAACTGACCGGCACTTCCGAAGTGCCGGTCAGTTACACAGTTATACGGGGAGTTACATAGATTCAATCAAAGATATACTTTTCGAATTCTTTTGCAAGTTTCGGCGTCATCTCCACATCCTCTTCGACAAACCTGCGGTACTCATCCGGATTCTCGAAATATTGCTCGATGAATTCCAAATCCACCAGCTTGCCATCCCTCTCACCGATCCACTCCGGGTAGTTTGAATACGGCCAATCGACCAGATGGGAGACCAGAGGTTTGCGTCCCTCGAGCGGGCTGTCTTAGACAATGGTGCAATTATTCGTCAAAGCCTAAAGCAAACAACAAGGCTGCTCGAACTTGGTCTAATTTGGCCTGGGAGATCTTTGTAATGTAAGCCCCAATTTTATCTTTGGAAACGGTCTGAATATGATCCAAGTTGATCGCACGCGGATTTTTCATCCCATCTTGTTCATCAAGAACGACTTCTGTAGGGATATCTCGTATAGTCGAGGTAATGGGAGCAACTGTAACTTCGCCTAAATAACTCAAGGCGCTACTTCTCGTCAAAATAAGAACAGGCCTTTTTTTGTCCGGGGCTTTGAATTTGTACCACCTAACCTCTCCTCGATCCACTACTCCCCCCAAACCTGCTCTTCTTCCCAATCATCGAACTCATCTTTGTTTACCGGCTTCTTCAGATAACCTTCCCGGTGTTTTTTTTCAAGCTCCCTTTTTTTCACCATTTTTAGATAATGAGCAATGGATTCTCTAATGAAGGCTGAGCGAGTAGTGTTCCTCTCTTTGATGATGCGATCTAATTCTCGAAGCAAATGCTCATCAATCGTCATTTGAATAGTAGTCATTTCTCAACACTCAATTCCATATGTTTTATACACGTTGTTATATCTATTCTAATATATTCATTCATACTTATCAAGAATTTATTGCAATTTTGCTCTAATATCGACGTTTCCAGTAATGTCGATAGGACAAGTCAGGATTGCCAAAATAAACGCCCCAAAACCCTGATGCCAGGACGCAGAAATCGTACGTTATGAGCAATGGGATCAATCCTACGCTTCGCCTCTTCTGGTAGCTCCACGGGAATAAACATTGAGGCCCGATAGAGATAGCCATCGGGCTCTGATTTGTCCTCATCAATGATGCGGAGCATGTTGCGGGCCTCCGCTTTCGGATCCGGCAATCTGCGGTAAACTTTGCCCACGATCAAGCTGGCCGGATTGCTCTCGTTGTTGAGACAGATGACAAATTCGCTCATCGAATCACCCTTTTGATTTCAAAATCCTTACGGCCTATACCGTGTGCTTCATACCAATGTATCTCAGATTCACAAATTGTACCATCTGCGAGTTCCACCGTTGCTTTACCTTTCATACCTCCCTCGGTTTGATTCTCGTCATCAAGTTTCTCAAAAGGTCAGCACCTTGTCGGATTCTGCCACCCAGGCGGCGAGGTCGTCCATGTTGCCTCGATGCACAGCTTCGATGAGATTATTCTCCGATACCCCACGGGCATCGCAGCAACTGCCTCAGGTGTAGACTGACTTTCCGCGGCGCAGCAGGCTCCGGATCATGCGCTCGATGTTGTAGTACCCGTCGGGCGTCCGCTGATTCTGCATCGCACAAAAGACGGCGTCAGCCAGCAGAAATACGCGCACCTCCTCGCCCGCTTTGAGCAGGGCCAGCGCCAATCGCAAACCGTTGTAGGAGCGTTCATCGCCGTAGGGGGCGTTGTTGAGAATTACAGTGATCATGATTCATCTCCTTTTTGAGCGCCGGAACAGATACAGTTGAATCCACCGGCAAAACGGGTAAAAAAAGCGCCCGACGACATTCGGAAGACCTTTTGTTCCCGCCGCCACGGCGAGACGCGCTCGAGCAGAAAGACAAATAAGGAAGTGGCGACGAGCCAGAAATAATATTGCACATAAACCGGCATGCTCAATCTCCTGCCGTTACGGTTGCAACCGGCTCACCGGCTTCTTGCCACTCCGGCAAGCCTTCCCGCAGCCGCACGGCACGAAAGCCGGCGCTTCTCAAAGTGGTCATGGCCTCGGCAGACAGCACGCAGTAGGGGCCGCGACAGTATGCCACCACCTGACGGTCTCGCGGGATCTCATCGAGCCGGTTCTTCAGGTCGGAGAGCGGCATCGAAATCGCGCCCGGGATGTGGCCGTTGCGGTACTCCTCTTCGGGTCTGACGTCCAGCAGCACGACCTCGCGCTGCTCAGCCCTCTGCTTGAGCTCGTCCAGGGTCATCGGTTGCAATTCATCCCGCTCCTCGAAAAACAAGTGTGCGATCTCTTTGAGCTCAACGCTCCTTTTTTCGGCCAGTGATTGCAGGGCTTTCCAGCCTGCCAGAACCTCCGGACCCGCCAGACGATAGACCATGCGCACGCCTTCGCGCCGGCTCTCCACCAGCCGGGCGTTTTTCAGCACTTGCAAATGGCGGGAGGTATTGGCGACGGTCATGGCGACCTGCTTTGATATCGAGTCCACGTCCCGCTCACCTTGCGCCAGCACATCGATGATTTCGAGCCGCTTCGGCGCAGAAAACGCCGTGGCGATCTTCGCGAACTGCTCAAAAACCAAATCTTTAAACTCACGACCTTTCACGCAACCACCTGCTTTTATCATATTCCATTTAATAATTGAATAAGTTATCAATTTAGTTTTAAATATCAAGAACAATACATGTCCTCGAGCAACAAGTCAGCTTCAAATCCATATCGAGCAGGGGCCGCACAAGTGAGCCGGGAAGATTCGAGCGTCGCATTACGGTAGAATGCAACGTGCGCGGGCGGGACATCGGGGGATTTGTGGCCGAGGCGTAGCTTGGATCGCCGAACAGATCGTTCTGCCTGCGGGCTATTGTGTTACCTGGGGCGGACAACTCGAGAATCAGCAGCGGGTCAATCGCCGTCTCGCCATCATTTTGCCGGTAACGTTGATATTGATCACGATTCTGCTCTTCAGCGTGTTTGCTTCGCTGAAAAATGCGCTGTTGATTCTGTTGAACCGGCCGGTCACCGTCGTGGGCGGGGTTTTGGCGTTATGGATAAGCGGGCTCTGTTTTCGTTCTCAAAGGGACGCGTATCCGGGGTTTGTGCTGTCGGAAACAACTATTAAAAAGCAACGAACACATACGCGCCCCAGCCGAGAACGATGAACCCGAAGAGTGACACCACAGCCACTTTCGGCACGAAATGAAGCTTGCGGGGCTGAGGATGTGCCAGCCGAAATTCCCGAATCGCAAAGGCAAATCCCACGGCAATGAGCGCGAGTCCAATGATCGAGACTAATGGTTTGCTCAGGAGGGCTGCAGGGAGCGCGGTGGTTCCGGCGGTCATCTTTTGCACTGTGTCGACGCCGGTTGGCTCGGCAAGAGCATACGGCAAGTAACCGGCCCAGGAGGCGATCTTGGCCACGGCTTTGGCCATGTGTCCCGCCGCAACGATGATCACCATGGGCAAGGCCAGCCGCCGCCAAACCGAGGTCAGCTTCTCGCCGTCAAAGAGTGAGACCAGACCGCCGAGCAGGCTCCAGAGCAGCGCCGGATACAGCAATAGCGTCCACACGCCTTTCATCCAACCGTTGTTTTCAGCGAGACCGGCGGCCAGTGATAGCTGCTCTGGCGCCCACAAGAAGACCTGCCTGGCAGCGGCCCACTCCGTGCACAATTCGTAGGTCACAAAGCCGGAGACCAGCATGACGAAGAGCGTCAACGGCCAGGAGGCCAGCGCTTCGCGGCCATCCCCCGCATGAAATGGGCGCCGCAAATAGAGCGCGATATTATCCGGCTCACACGATTTGATGCACTGGCCGCAAACCAGGCAATCGCTGTTGCTGTTGAGTTTGGCCGGGTTCAGCAGACTGGGACAGCTTCGTCCGTCTAATTTCGTGCGGTTGCATGCGAGCACGCAATCCCTGCCCGTGCACGAGCTGCATGTCTGGCCGGAACGCGAACGCACGGCCAGCATGCCGCCGCGACCGTAGGCGTTGAGCAGCATGCCGACGGGACAGAAGCCGCGACAAAACGCCCGGTCTTTGAATAAGGCTCCGACGACGGCTGCCGATGCCAGCAGACCGACAAGAAAGAAGGAGGTGTAAGTCGGAATCCGGTGCAGATGGACGCCCGCCACCAGCATTTGAATGAGAGCATACAACGCCACGATCAGCGCGCCGGAGCGCAGCCATTTATTCAGACTGCGTTGCCTGACGCCCAATTTTCGGCCCAGGCGTTCGCTGAAATTCGCCACCAGCTCCAGCGGACAGACCGCGCACCAGATTCGGCCGAGCAGCACAGCCACCCAAATCATGATCGGCCACCACAGTCCCCAGATCAACAGATTCACCAGGTTGGTCTTGGCAAACAGTTTGTCGTTCACGCCTGCCGGTGCGTAGAGATTCCATCCGATGACCGCCAGCGCCACGAAAACCGCCAGAAATGCGAGTTGGAAAATGTACGGAAATCCCGGCCACAACAACAGTCTGCGTACGAACGAAATGCGCAGCAGATCGAAACCCTGCCGGAAACTTGTTTTTGGTTGGTTCATTATTATGCCTCTAATCTTCAAACAATTCATCGACCAGTTCTTTGGCCTTTATTTTAGCTTCTTCGAGTACCACTTTTCCCCGCTCTGTAATCGTGTAATATTTGCGAATTTTGCCGCCGACGTTTTTCTGCTCGGAAATCAACAAGCCCTGACTCTCCAGCTTGTGAAAGATCGGATAGAGCGTGCCAAAGGAGATGTCGTAGCCATGCCGGCGCAGTTCCTCCGAGAACTCCTTGCCATAGACCGGCTCCTTGTTGGCGTGGCAGAGAATGTGGATTTTGATGAAGCCGAGAAAGAAGCTTCGTAACAACTGATCATCCATCTGACTTTTCCCATTTTTTCACCAAAATTCTTGCATATCCCTGCACAATTCTTTATAATGGTTTTCGATATCGAATATCGATATTATAGCGAAAAGTTTTTGGGATTGCAAGGAGAATTATGAATCATCTAACTAACCTGCATTATTCACAAATCGCCACCTCCGCCACAGGATAAATCCTGCGGCTACAAATAGTTGAACCCGCCTGAAGGCGGCTTCAGCCGTCTTGCCTGAGATTAGCCTGATGGTTCAGCATCAGGCTAAAAAGGCAGATTCGTGAATAAACCAGGCTAAGAGAATTCGTGCACGAAACCTGAACTTGCTAAAAAGGAGAATGAGGATGCATGATAATGCTCAAATTGACGACGCCCGAAGCTCACCGTTAATGCCAGCTATTTTGTTCATCTTTCTGGCTACGTTTCTCGTTACGGCAAACAGCTGCGGTCGCAATGACGCAGCCCTCGAGAAACTGGAAACGCGGGTGAAAAAGCTGGAGGCAGCCGCCCCGGGCGTCGGCGCCACCATGTCCGCGGTGCAGATGCATTTCGCGAAACTTTACTATGCCGGCCACGCACAAAACTGGGGATTGGCCGAATTCGAGCTGCACGAAGTCGAAGAAAACCTGGAAAAAGCCGCCGCGCTTCGTCCCGAGGAACACGGCGTCAATCTGGTAAATCTCACCGACGCCTTCAAACAAACCCAATTGGCGGCATTGCGACAGGCCATCGAGCAGCAAAAGACAACCACCTTTAACGCGGCATACGACGAGGCGATAGCGGTCTGCAACGGCTATCATGTTGAAACAGAGCGGCCATTTTTAATCGTTACTGAACCGACCGCGCCGCCGGTGACCAATCAGTTGTGGCATCTTCCGGACACGTTAATTCAGAAAGGACAAATGCCATGAATTGGCGAGAAGCTGCAACATCCGAGAAGCTGCTCTCTGCGATCTTCCTCATCCGCTTGATGGTGGGCGCGGTGTTTCTGTCGGAGGGCATCCAAAAATTTCTATTTCCGATGGTGCGCGGCGTCGGTCGTTTCATGAAGACCGGCTTGCCGGCGCCTGAATTTCTCGGCTATTTTGTCGGTACGTTTGAAGTGGTGTGCGGCGCCCTGATCCTGCTCGGCCTGTTCACGCGGTTTGCCGCCATCCCGCTGATAACAATTATGCTGGTCGCCATCGCATCGACAAAGATTCCCATTCTCCTGAACGACGGCTTTTGGGAGATGGCCCATGCTGCCCGCACCGACTATGCCATGTTGCTGGGATCGCTGTTTCTGCTGGTCTGCGGCAGCGGCAGATTTTCATTAGACGCCCGAATTCTCAACAAGGACGCCCGGCGTGAATTCAGTTAAAGAAGTCGCGGTGTTGTTCCTGAAATTGGGCATCATCGCCTTCGGCGGCCCGGCGGCGCACATCGCGATGATGCAGCGGGAAGTTGTGGAGAACCGCAAGTGGATGACGCAGCAGCATTTTTTGGATCTGGTGGGCGCCACCAATCTCATTCCCGGCCCCAATTCCACCGAAATGGCGATCCACTGCGGTTTTCATCGCGCCGGGTGGGCCGGCCTGCTGATTTCAGGCATGAGCTTCATTTTGCCGGCGACGCTCATCACCGGCGTGCTGGCGTGGATTTATATGGAGTATCGCACCGTACCGCAGTTGGCGGCGTTCATGTACGGCATCAAACCGGCGGTGATCGCCATCATTTTGGGCGCGGTATACCAATTGGGCCGCAAGGCATTGAAGAACTGGCAGCTTGGGGTCGTTGGGTTTACTGTGATTGTGATATCGTTTGTCGGCGTCAGCGAGATCACCGCTATTCTCATCGGCGGCGCGGGGGGCATGCTCTGGCTGCGTTTGATGGCGGGTTCCGACGACAAACAATTGGGACATTTGCCGCTGTTGCCGCTCAAACCGGCGCTGTTCTTTTCCGGGACCGTGGGTACTGCCGCCGTGTCTTTACCGCATCTGTTTCTGGTCTTCTTGAAAATCGGCGCCGTGCTGTTCGGCAGCGGCTACGTGCTGGTGGCCTACCTCGACGGCGAGCTGGTCTCGAAACTGGGCTGGCTAACCAAAGCGGAGCTGCTGGACGCCATCGCCATTGGTCAGTTTACGCCGGGGCCTGTGCTCTCCACCGCAACTTTCGTGGGCTATCAGGTGCAAGGTATTTGGGGCGCGGTGGTGGCGACAGTGGGAATTTTCCTGCCTTCTTTTATTTTCGTGGCTATACTGAACCCACTGATTCCAAAGTTCCGACAATCTACGTGGGCATCGGCTTTTCTTGATGCTGTCAAT
>CAZVSL010000144.1:0-3836 GCA_964629935.1 uncultured Calditrichaceae bacterium
TTGTCGTGATGGCCTCGGTCACACTGGCCGCCATCAAAGTCGGCACGGTGATGCTGGATTTGTCGCCGCTGCAGACGATTCTGGTAGCTGGCGGGGTGACGGTTGTGTACAGTTCGCTCGGCGGCCTGCTCGGCATTTTGCTGACGGATTTTCTGCTGTTCATCCTGGCGATGATAGGTTCCATCGCTGCTGCTGTTGTATCTGTTGGTCATGCTAAAGTTGGTGGACTGACGCAGCTTTTTTCTCATCCCAATTTGCACGGGAAACTGTCACTGGTGCCTGATTTTGGCAACAGCGAAATGGCGATCACCGTATTCTTTGTGCCTCTGGCCGTGCAATGGTGGAGCGTTTGGTATCCGGGTTCCGAGCCTGGCGGCGGCGGCTATATCGCGCAACGCATGTTGGCCGCCAAAAACGAGCAGCACGCTATGGGTGCGACCCTGTTTTTTAACGCGGCGCATTATGCCTTGCGTCCCTGGCCATGGATTCTGGTGGCACTTGCTTCGCTGGTGGTGTTTCCGGACCTGGAATCGATACAACAAGCTTTGCCCCACGTGGAAGAAAAGGTCATCGGCCATGACATGGCCTATCCGGCCATGCTGACGTTTCTGCCGACCGGGTTGTTGGGACTGGCGCTGGCCTCGCTGATCGCAGCTTATATGTCGACCATGTCTACCAGTCTGAACTGGGGCGCATCATACGTGGTCAACGATTTCTACAAACGCTTCGTCAAACCGGAAGCCAGCGAACGCGAGCTGGTGCGCATGGGCCGGGTTTCAACGGTCCTGATGATGGTCCTGGCCAGCGTCATCGCGCTCTATCTCGAAAGCGCGCTGCATGCCTTTAATGTCTTGCTTCAGATCGGCGCGGGGACGGGGTTGCTTTTCATACTGCGCTGGTTCTGGTGGCGCATCAATGCGTGGAGTGAGCTGACGGCGATGGTGGTCTCCTTCGCCATGGCAGTGTGGTTTACAATTCTCAGAAACCTCGATGCTGCGCGTGTGCAGGAGCTGGTCGATACCGGCCTGAATAGAATGCAGGCCATCGAGCGCGTCGGCGGACTGAAGGGGTGGCAGGAACTTGTGATCGGTGTGGCTGTGACGACGGTCGCCTGGGTGCTGGTGACTCTTTTCACGAAGCCAGCCAGCCGTGAAAAACTGCACAGCTTCTACCGCCTGGTGCATCCCGGCGGTCCCGGCTGGAAGAAAATCGTCACCGAGGCGCGTCAGCAAGGCGAATCCATCGAAGGGCAGAAAGCCTGGAACCTGCCGCTTGGTATTTTGTGCATGGTGATGGGCTGCTTTGCCGTCTACAGCGCTTTGTTTGCAACCGGCTACTGGCTTTATTCAAATGTCGTGCCGGCTATTTTCATGACAGCGGTCGCCGTGCCGTCAACGATGTTTCTGGTTAGAACCTGGGGCAAGATCAGTTCAGATTGAGGAAATTAACAGACGAGGTACTTCATGCAAGAACAAGCGACGGATCAGCTTCTTCGCGATATCAGACTAACAAAAAGAGATATCGACTTCTACAACGCAGAAGGCTATTTGCTGCTACCCAAACTCATTAACGCCGACACAATCAGGCACATACGCGAAGAGATCATGGCTATCATGCAGGCCATGGGGCAGGAGAGAAGCAAATTGCGCCAGACAACGCAGTACCTGGCCGGCAGTCTGCTGGATAAACTGGTCAATAGCCCGATTCTGAAGAGTCTGGCGGAAGGGCTGATGAACGGCCCGAGCAGCATTTATATGCCGTTTACGGCGGTCAAGAGTGGCGGCGGGGGCGGTGAGTTTCACATTCATCAGGATAATCAATACACCACATTTGATGGGCCCGGCATCAACTTCTGGTTTGCGTGCGATGCGATGACGCCGGAAAACGGCTGCCTGCAAATCGTGCCGCGCTCACATCTGCAGGGTACCCTCGCCGCCAGCCAATCGCCCGACGGCGACCAGCACAAAACAATAGACTTTGAACCTGACAACCTGATGCCCGTGCTCATGCAAGCCGGGGATTGTGTTGCTTTCTCGAGGTTGACCTTGCATGGCTCCGGAAAGAACGTTACGGAAGATGACCGCGTTGCCTATTCGGTGCAGCTTCATCGCAACGATGTCAGCTATGTCGATGACAGAGGCGAGAAGAAGCGTTTGCTCGAACATCCCAGGTGGCGGGTGCAGCCTGTGACTGAGATCGCGGCGACCGGAGAGTAGGGTATAGGGTATAAGAGTTTTGGGGTTCGCGAGATGTTCCGTTTCTGCTTATTTTTGCCTTTGAAAAGCGTCCAGCAGGCCGCGCATCATGCGGATGTGTGCCGGTCCGGTACCGCAGCAGCCTCCCAAAATATTGACGCCGCGCTCCAGAATTTGCTGTGCTTTCGGTTTAATACTTTCCGGCGTTTCTGTGTAAACCGAGACGCCATCCTGCCATTCCGGAATGCCAGCGTTTGACTGTGCGATGATTGGCTTATGGGTCAATGGTCGCATTTCCTCGACAATGGCAAGCATATCTTCGAAGCCGCGGCCACAGTTGGCGCCGATCACATCGGCGCCGGCGTCAGTCAGACGCTTCACGGCGGTCGCCACATCCACACCCCACATGGTGCGCAAACCAGCCTTGCCCAACTCGAATGTCATGGTCGCAACCACAGGCAAGCTCGTTTTGTCTTTCGCCGCCCGCAAAGCGATTTCTGCCTCTTCTGCTGCCATCATGGTTTCGATGAACAGGACATCAGCGCCGCCTTCGGCCAATGCTTCTGCCTGTTGCGCGAACATGTCATAAGCATCTTCTTGTGAGCGTTCGCCCAGTGGTGCGATGATATCTCCGGTCGGTCCCATGGACCCGGCGACAAAGCGGCCGGTCGGGCATACAGCTTTGGCCAGCTCGGCGCCCTTACGGTTGAATTCTGCCACCCGATCTTCAAAATCGTGCAGCGCCAAACGCGAGCGATTGCCGCCGAAGGTGTTGGTTTCGACGATGTCTGACCCGGCATCGAAATAATCCCGGTGGATGCCGGCGACAAGCTCAGCATGAGTTACGTTGAACTCTTCCGGGCAGCCACCCGTCGGCAAGCCGCGTTGTTGCAGCTCCGTGCCCATGGCCCCATCACAAAGTAAGATATCGCCGGATTGTAAGCGTTCAAGAAAATTCATATTATTTCTACCGTAAGAGATTCAGTACAGGCATGAATGGCAAAACTGAAGTTTTGCCCGCCCGAAATTCATGACTTTGCCGCCGGTTGGATGCCGAGCAACGCTTTCGCTTTTTCTACTGCTTCGGAGGCATTTTTGGCATAGGCATCGGCGCCGATTTTTTCAGCGAAGGAAGCGGACACCGGTGCGCCTCCGACCATGGATTTCACCTGAATACCGGCTTCATTTATCTTATCGATAACCGTTTGCATGTAACCCATGGTGGTAGTCAATAGCGCCGACATACCCACGATGTCTGCGTTTTCTTTCTTGATGGTCTCGATGAATTTTTCCGCTCGCGTATCTATGCCCAGGTCGATGACCTTGAATCCCGCACCCTTGAGCATCATGCCGACGATGTTCTTGCCGATGTCGTGGATGTCGCCCTTCACGGTGCCGATAACGTACACGCCAATCTCCTTGACTTTGGCTTCGGCGAGAATGGGCTCCAGAATGGCCAGCGAGGCTTTCATGGCGCGCGCTGATATCAATACTTCCGGCACGAATATTATGTTGTCGCGGAAGCGTACGCCCACGACATCCATGCCCGGCACCAGACCCCGGTCCAGGATTTCCTTCGCGGTCACTCCGGCGTCCAGCAGCTTGTGTGTAAGGTCTTCGCAAGTTGCATGGTCGCCGTCA
>CAZVSL010000144.1:3846-12268 GCA_964629935.1 uncultured Calditrichaceae bacterium
TTGAGCCATTTCCTTCAAATACGTTTCAACCATAAGTGCACCTGTCGTTCGTCTCTGTTTCAGATTCTGTTTTCGTCAGTTCTTGTTTCAGCTCCGGATGAAAGATTTCGGTTGTAGTGCATACACCCCTGACAACGATTTTTGTGGCAGCATAAAGTACTCATCTGACAGTCTGACGCCGATTTGGTCAGCTTTAACCAGCGTCAGCAGTTTTTTCTGTTCGCTCAGGTCCCATTTGGCATAACCGGGTGAGAACCGGCTTCCCAAAGCGCAACCGAGGGCCTGCGCTTTCTCATGCAACTCTTTTTCCAGCAAACCCAACAAGCCGTGCGTCATGGTTGAGGCAATGCCATCCAGGAAGTAGGATTCCGTAAATTCATCAGGGGAGAAGGCTGCATGAACTTCATCAATCCGCTCGCCGACGGTCAGTACGAAGCACGCGACGTAACGGGAATGCGTCAGCAAGCGGTGGATACCGCGGCCTGTAAAGCTTATGCCCTCATCGAGCAAGATATTGAAGCTGCCCGACTGGCCGCCCGCTACCTGACAAATTTTGTAACAATAGCGCGGCTCAAAGTAATCTCTGTATTCTTGATACAGATCGGCGACCATGTCGTGCATGCGTGCAAATTTGTCCGAGGTCTTTTTGATTTTGAGAAATTTGTAAGCGCGCTCAAAGTCAAATGGCACGTCCGCCGGATCAAACGAGGTTTTTGCAATGGTGCGGTTCATAATAAAAAATCAATCCACAGAAAAGTGCATGGAGCCGACAAACAAATCCTGAAAATCGGTGCGGTCCGAAACTTCCACGTAATCGACAAAATCGGCCAGCAGCTCCGCCTTTTTTCTGGCGTCGCGCGACAACAGAATCGCCTCGGCGCCGGCCAGAGCAGCGTTGCCGATAAATTGAATACGTTCGGTGGGCACCCGTGGGATGAGACCGACGTCGATGGCATCCTGCCCACGCACGTGGTTGCCGAAAGCGCCGGCAATGTAGACGCTGCTAATCTCCGAGGGCGTGACTTTTAATTCTTTCATCAGAATTTTGATGCCGGCCGCAATAGCGCTCTTCGCAAGTTGTACCTCGCGAATGTCCTTCTGGGTTAACATGATGCTCTTGTCAGCGTCGATTTCTGCGACCGCGATGTCATTTGCGCCGCTCTTCAGCGTTCGGATGCGGGACCTGAGGGCAGCGCTGACCGTGCCGTCCATCTCATCCGGGTGCAGGATGCGGCCGCTGCGGTCGATAATCCTGGCTCGGGCGAACTCACACACCAGGTCCATCAATCCGGAGCCACAGATGCCGATGGGCGGTGCGCCGCCAATGGTGCGATATTGCAGGTCGCCGGTCACGATTTCAGCGCGCTCGATGGCGCCGCGGGCTGCACGCATGCCCCAGTCGATATAAGCACCCTCCCATGCTGGGCCCGCAGGTGAGCTGCTGCACAACAATTTTTGCTTCGAACCCAACACCATTTCGCCATTCGTACCAATGTCGACCACAAGCTGAACATCCTCGCTCTCTTCCATATCCAGGACGGTGAGCAAGGAAGTAATATCGCTGCCGACGAAGCAGGCGAGATTGGGAATGACATAGATAACGCCGTGCTCGTGGATTTCGATGCCCAGGTTGGTGGCCGCTAGCGTCGCCGGACCCTGAAACACAGGTGTATACGGTTTGTACGCGATGTTGCGGGGTGTAATGTTGAGGAAAATATGCTGCATCACAGTGTTGCCGGCAACCGTGATTTTGTAGATTGCACGGTGGTCGATGCCGGCCTCGGCGCACAGCTTCGTTATGAGCTCGTTGATCTGCTTGATGACCAGTCGGTGCAACAGCTCCAGACCGCCTTTGTGCTCGACGGTGTAATTGATGCGCGCGACCACATCGGCGCCGTAGCTCTTCTGCGGATTCACCGCTGAGGCGATGGCCAGCGTTTCCGCGGAATTGAGATCGAGCAATTTGGCTGCGATGGAAGTCGTGCCGATGTCTACCGCCACGCCGTAAAAGCTGCCGGTGGTGTCCCCCGGCTCCAGCGTCAACAGCAAATCCTGGTCGAGCACAGCCGTAACGGCGTGATCATTGTCGCGTAGCAGGTCAGCGATTTCACGCGTGATGTGAAAGCGCGCGCGCGGACGAACGCCGGTTTCTTTGTGCAGATGCGCCAGCACCTGCTCAAAATCGAAGTACTTCTGACCGAGCTCTGCTTTTGGCACGTTTATGAACAGCTTGGTAGCATCAGGTCGAAATTCAAACCGGCCTTTTCTGCCCTCAGTGACGATTTGGTCGCCAAACAACTGCGATTCCGGCGGCACGGTGCAAACGCTCTCGCCCGTCACCAGAGCCTGGCAGGACAGACGCACGCCCTTGGCGAGTTCCTTGGGCGTCAAAAGCTGCTTCTCCACCGCCGTCGGCGGGCTGACGCCCTCCTTGATATTCACCTTGCATTTGGCGCACGTACCGATACCGGCGCAGCTCGATTCGATGACTATTCCGATCTCCAGCGCAGCATCGCGGAAATTGGTTCCGGCTTCGAACTGCGCCTTCTTTTTGCCGGGAAGGAAGATTACCTGGTGTTCGGACACGTCAGTATTGGTTTATGTGATATGAATGAATAACACGGGTTTTCTTCAATTGTTATTCGTGCTGCAGCGAAACTTTGGGAGAAACCGTTGAAACGGTTTCTACAAAAGCTACTCGATCTCATCAATGCCTGGAAATTGTCACTCTAATATTTTCCCATTTCGATTGCCAGCGGAGCAAGCAATTCGATATGCTCCGGCGGCGTTTGCGGCGCCACGGAGCAGGCTGTGCTCAGGATATAGCCGCCGCCGGGTTTGCCCACGCCAAGGCGCCATTCTACATCTTTCTTAATGCTATCAGGCTCGCCATACAACATGGTATTTACCGGATCGATGTTGCCTTTGATGAAAGTCTTGCCTGAGAGCATCTTTTTCGCCTCCTCAAGCTCCACAGTACCAAGCGGCGGTGGATCGAGGGTATCTATGCCATTGGTGCCGGTTTCGACCATCAGCTCCAGGCGGTCGCCGATGCTGCCGCACGTGTGTGTGTAAACCGGTATGTCATACTCTCGTTTCAGGGCCTGCATGATCTTCTTTTCGAATGGCAAAACGAATTCTTCGTAGTGCTGGCGCGAGATTAAACCCGCTCCCGCAAAAGCGGACGATATCAAAATGGCATCCACGCCACATGCTGCATGCCGCTTTGCCAGGTCGATGGCGCCCTCTGTCAGCCGTTCCAGGCATGCCTTTGCTTTGCCGGGGTCGTCCAGGATAGCCATCAACGCATTTTCATAATTCAATAACTCCAAAAATTGTGACCATGGCGAGAAAATCTCAGAATGCACCGAGACGGTATCGCCAACTTTTTCTTTGACCATCTTGATGGTGTCGGAATGATAATCCGGAAAGTAATCGTCGAAGGTTCTGGGTTCGGATTCAAACGCCCAGGTATAGGGATACGTGATATCAGTCAGATCCCATGGCTCGATGTAATACAGTTCTTCAGGCTTTAGCTCTGCAAAGGTTGGGAAATAGCGGCTGCCGTCAGCCATGTAGTAGTGCGGATTATCGTCATCCGGAAACACAGTATAGTTGCCATTCTTCCAGCGTATGATGTTTTCGCCTTCTTCGCGCTCGATCTTATCGAGGTGCTTCTCATAGTCAGGCTCGCGTCCCGGCAGATTGACGAGAATACCGTCAAAATTGTATCGTTTTTGGAGTTTGACCAGCGCCTCTGCAAAGCCTTCCGAAGTAAACCAGATATCCATCGGTTTGAGGCCGGCGTGCAGGAAATAATGTCCTAGCGCCAACTGACACATAACCGGCACTCGATCCGGGGTTTGCAGCGCCATGGCTTTTTGCATGCGTTCTTTGGATGTCATGGTGATTCCCTCTGTCCTGGTGTGTTTTGTAGATGCTGTTCTCGTTTCCTGTCGACGATTAGCTCAGCAATATCCGCGGTCTCTGCCATCCCGGGCAGAGTGTGATTCCCGGAGGGTTTCGTTCGCTGGCATGAACCAAAAAGATAGTAACTTAGAATGTAAGAGTCAAGACCGGCCGAAGCGGCGGGATCCTGAATTTCGCGAATGGCGCTGACGAGATCTCGTAACTTGCGAGATCTCGTTGCTCCAATTTCGCTGGCAGTCATGCAAGTAAGTTGTTGTTGTTATTATACTAATCGCCAGAACGAGAGTTTGGCACACAAACTGCCTGGAGAAAAGACAAATCACGATAATTTGAGAATCAAAGTAAGGAGGTAACCGACATGTCAGAAACAAGAACGATCATCAACGGTGTAGATGTCGATGGCTTGACAGAAACCATGGAGATAATCAGTGAGAAGCCTGGCCTGGGTAAATTTCAGTTTCGCGCCAAAAGCAAATGGATAGATGGCGGTCACTACCGTTCGCAAATCCAGGACTTCTATGGCGCGGGTCAGGAAGACGCCTCGCGGGACAAACCCTTTGTGCTGGAAGGCGATGAGCCGCCGGTGCTGCTGGGCGAAAACCGCGGTCCCAATCCAGTAGAGTTCATCCTGCACGCGCTGGTTGGCTGCGTGGGCACGACGTTCATCTATTACGCCGCAGCCCAGGGCGTCAAGATCGATGGCGTTGAGTACACACTAGAAGGCGATTTGGATGTGCGGGGCTTGCTGGGACTGGCCAAAGACGTGCGGCCGGGTTATCAGGACATCCGCCTGACCATGAATGTGCGCTCAGACGCGCCCAGGGCCAAGCTCGATGAGCTGTGTCAACTGGCTCAGATGCGGTCGCCGGTGTTCAACACCATCTCACAGCCAGTACCGATCTCTGTGGCGCTGGAGAAAGTTGAAACTGGTGCGCAGGCAAAAGCCGCGTAGGCGAAACAGAACCAGCATTGGCATAAAAGTGGCGGCCTCAGGGTCGCCACTTTTTTTATGTCTGTTAGGATTTTCATGAGCTGCCGCAAAGACACAAAGAACGCCACGGATCACAGAGTCCAAAATATGCTATTCAAGTATCATTTGCCTTTCTCCCTATCTCCATCGCCTGCCGCATCCTCTTCTTCATCCTCATTCAACCAACTCCTTCGAATCCTATTTTGCAGCTCATCCGGTTCATCGATTCTGCTGACCGCATACTTATCCGGCGGCGCTTCCTGCAAAACTACATCGAAGTGACGCATACGCGCACGCCGAAAAATGCTAACTCGCATGGTATCACCCGGCGAGTACCCCTGTAACAATAAATTCAGATTACGCTGATGCACCTGTCTGCCATCAAAGGCGAGCAGCACATCGCCAATATCGAGGCCTGCCGCAAAAGCGGGCGACTCTGGTAAAACATTCGTGATTTCCAAAGGGTGCAGCTCTTCTGCCTGCGTTCTGATACCGAGATAGACCTCAGGCGCTTTGTCCGAATGCGTCTTTTCGAGCTGCAGACCGGCGTTGTTGAGATATCGATCATATTCTATCTCTTGCGTGCCGGAGACATAGCTAGCAAAGAAATCAGCAAAATCGCTCTTCGTGACACGTTCTACCGCGCGTTGCAGCCCATCTTCCGGCACACCGCGATTATGTTTGGCGTAGGTTTCGTTCAAATAGCGCATCGCATCGTCCAGACTCTTGTCATTCTGTGTACGCTGGCGAATTTCCAGGTCCAGCAGCAGGCCGATAAGGGCGCCCTTTGTATAAAATGAATAATACGTGTTCGGCGGCGCATTGCCATAACCCTTAGTCCAGCTATCCCAGCTCACTTCAGCAGCGCTGGCGATCTTGCGACCATACTGCTTTTGGTAACTTTTGATGCGGTCTGCCCAATGTTCGAACAGTTTCTTCTGTGTTACCAGGCCGGCGCGAATAAGAGTAATATCGGTATAGTAGCTCGTGATGCCTTCATACATCCACATGGTTGTCGTGTAATTCGCGACTTCATAGTCCGGATAATAGATCGCCTGCGGCCGGATGCGCTCCACATTCCACACATGAAAAAACTCATGGGCAGTCACGCCGAGAAATCGCAGATAGAATTCCGGATCAGAAAAATCCACAGGCCCGAGCACAATAGAAGTCGAATTCTTGTGTTCGACGCCGTGCCCAATCGCAAAGGGGACGAGATGATACAGGAAAACATATCGTTGAATCGGGAGGTCTTGCATGATCTCCACCTGCTCTGCCACGATTAGTTTGACATCCTGCACCAGCGAGTCCGCATCATAATTGGCTTCACCTTGAAGAACGAGTTCGATTGTCGCATCCTTATGCTCAAATGACAGTCTCTCAAAATCAGGACTGACAATGAACGGCGTATCCGCCAGCTCGTGATAATTCTCGAATGCATACAGGCCTGCGCTGTTTGCTTCGGCAGCAATTGCTATGCGCCAATCCTGTGGCTTCTTAACGGAAAGCGTGACCGGCTCCATTTCTCTGCCGCGCACATACATCAGGCAGTTTATTGGATTAACGTAGAGCTCTGAGTCATCGAGAAAGCTACTGCCGCCGTCGAGCTGGTGGGCGTAGTAGTTGTAGCGTACCCGCAGGCGGGAATGGCCGTGACTGTCAATGCGCCATGTTGATTTATCTGTCTTTTCGAAAGACAGTGGTGTGCCGGCGGAATCCGTGACCACGACATTGATCACATTCCTGGCGTAGTTCTGTATGATGTATCTGCCCGGCCGCCAGTTTGGCACGCTAACCTCGATCTCATCTGATGCTGTAGCGATCGCCATAGTGATATCCAGTAGATGAGAATTGGATCGATTCCAGTCGATGTGATAATGCGTGGGCTCAGAGGCAAATGTCGAAATGATGTTTATGAGAAGAAAAAAGACTAACACAAGGATGGTGGTTAGTTTCGGCATAATTTTTTTAAGGTCAATTAGATTAACTATCTCAGGGATTAATAAGATAGAAATATTTTTCTTGTAAATCATCTAAAATTTCATGATTTCAGCCAGGGATTATCTGCTATAACAGGAACTATGGGCTTTTTTGGGTCGCGTCTGGGGCGCCTGCAAGAGGGGTTTCATAACTGGGCTTAGAGACGGGGTGATTCGGGAAAATAATTATGGCAAGACTACTGTATTTGAAGTGGGGGAATTACCGTAAAGGACGGCTCATTTTACCGGCGACAAGAGTGGATTATGGCGATAAAGGGTCCGGCGTAGTGTCTGTTTGCGATTTGGTTTCACAACACAGCGCCGGACCGCAGGATTATTTCTTGCCCCCGAGCTTGATTTCCAGTTTTTCGAGCATGACGGCAGTGATGGCTTCCAGGTCAAACTCATGTTGCCAGCCCCAATCTTTGCGGGCGCCGGAGTCATCGATGACGCGTGGCCAGCTTTGTGCAATTTCCTGGCGGAAATCCGGGGCGTAGTTACATTTGAAGTCTGGCAGGTGTCCTTGAATGGCCGCGGTCAGCTCGGCGGCGGTGAAACTGACGGCTGTGAGATTGTAGCTTGACCGCACCCTGATCTTTTCCCTGTCTGCTTGCATGATTTCCAGGGCTGCGCGGATGGCGTCATCCATGTACATCATGGGTAGGCAGGTTTCCGGCCCGACAAAGCAGGTATAGACGCGATGGCGGATGGCCTCGTAGAAGATTTCGACGGCGTAGTCCGTGGTGCCGCCGCCAGGCTCGGTCTTATGGCTGATGATGCCGGGGTACCGCACACTGCGAACATCCACTTCAAATTTATCGAAATAGTATTGGCACAAAAGCTCACCTGCGCATTTGGTGATGCCGTACATGGTGGTGGGATCTATAATCGTCGATTGTGGGGTTTTTTCCTTGGGCGAGTTTGGCCCGAATACCGCGATGGAGCTCGGCCAGAAAACTTTGATCCGTTTGCCGCGAGCCAGATCGAGGACGTTCTTGAGGCCGGTGGTATTGACCTGCCACGCCTGGTCGGGATTCTTTTCCCCAACAGCCGACAGCAGCGAGGCGAGGTGAAAAATGGTGTCTACTTCATGTTTTTCGACAATGTGGCGGATCGTATCTTTTTCTGTGATGTCAACGATTTCGTGCAGATGTGTATAGGGCGGCAGCGCCGGCCTGATATCCAGGCCGATGATATTCTCCTGTCCGATCATCTGCCCTAATTTGTCGCTTAGCTCTGAGCCAATCTGGCCATTGATACCGGTAATCAAGACTTTGTTCATGGGCGTCCTCGGGGTTTCTGAGAGTAAAGAAATGTGACGGCATAAGAATGGGGACAGCTCACATATAAGTGGCAGACATTTTCTACAGTTTTAGCCTTTCCATCAGCATGGTTGTCGGTTTGGAGTTCTGCATGATGTAGAAATGCACAGACGGCACGCCGCGATTCAACAACTCCTCGACCTGTTTGGTCGCCCAGGCCACGCCGACATCCAGCGCATGCTCAGGCTTCGCGGCCGCGACTTCTTCTGCCAGGGCATCGG
>CAZVSL010000145.1:0-3469 GCA_964629935.1 uncultured Calditrichaceae bacterium
TGCAGAAAGGATTGCTCCTCGACGCTATAGGGAGACACAGCATTCCACCTGTCCTTGGCGCTGATGGGGATGATAGCTTCGTTGGTCAACGGCATGCCGAGCCGTGAAACCTGCACCCACGGTCCGCTTACCTCCGGTTTGTCGCCGGTCGGCGACAGCGTGGTGATCTGCGGCCTGCTGGCCGAGGCCCATACACCGATGACAAAGTCCGGGTCCAGGATGCTCTCCGCCTGGTCGACGCTCTTGCCGTCCTTCTGCAACATCGCGATGGGGATTTTCATGACAATCGAGTGGGTGTTGAATCCCGCCACGGCGTCGCGTGCATTGTCCGGGTTGGCCGGATCGATGCCATAGGCGCTGCGCGTCTGGCCCAGGTCAAAAATCCCGCCCAGGTCGACAAAGAAGACATCGTCCCGAGGACCGCAAAAGATGGTCTCGCCCGTGGAGGCGGTTGTAATCGCGCTGCTCGCCAACTGATCATAGGAGCTGGCGCCGAGAAAAGAGAGCGAGCGCGGCCCGATGTTATTCGGCGGTACGATGCCGCCGCTGACGATGGGTGTAAACGATTGCCCGCCATCCGTGCTCTTTTCACAGATGTAAGTGGTCTTGAGGTTCTGTCCCAGTCGAATGTTAAAAAACGTCGTCGGGTCTTCGTTTACCTGGCTGAAGGTAAAGCGATAGGTAATATCATCCTGCGCCATCCCAAGGGGCGCCTCAGAGGTTTGATTCTTGATATGAATCTCATAGCGGATGTTCTCGCCGAAGGTGTTGTAGTTCGGCCCGCCCTCCGGCAATTCCAGCGGGATATAGTTGGCGACGATAACGATGTTGTCCTGCGCCACCGGATCCCGGAAAACATACAAATCCGTATTGTCTGCAAGCGGGTCGTTGCTGATAAGCGGTGCTTCGCGGTGACTCGAGGCATCCCCGAAATCGACCGCAGTTACAATCATGCCGAGCACGAACAACATGCCGGCCAAAGCGAATAAATGCTTCCCTATCTTCATAGTTATTCCTTTTGGTTAGATGACCAGTCTCGCCGGCAAGGTTCGACTTGCCAGCGCTTCACGGCGACAGAAAGAGCTGCTCCTCCTGTCGCTTTGCACGACAATCCGGATTGTGTGATTGAAAGGTGAATTGTAAATTCGGAAGAAGTACGTTCGGGAGGAAAAAACGGATCTGTTTAGTGCGACTTATTCCTAACCCAACAAGCCCCGCAAACAGCACCGGGTCTCGCGACCAGAACCAAAAGAATTAATCGCTGACTGTATTTGCTCTGCGCCGGCAAGCCTCACGCAAAGCCTGCGGAGCCCGCAAAGGGATTGCTCTAAAACAGCTCTGCGGCCTCTGCGTGAGTACAAAATTTGCCAGGAAACGTCAAGTATTTACGACTCATAGAATAAGGATTCGCTTCGAATAAGGAAAGTCTCCGCTCAACAACAGCGGAGCAGGCGCCGCTCAACAACGGCGGAGCAGGCAGGCTAGTTGATAGATTCATATATCAGGGCGCCATGTGGATTCATGCATTGCCTTTCAATTTATGGGCTGCCGCCGGCTGCCCGATGATAAATCCGAAAACCCAATGCCAGCACAGCACACGGAATGCCGATCCAGATAAGCTCACTCACCAACACCTCGAGTCCCCATGAACTAAAGAACTTGCCGACGCCGATAGGCGGCACCAAAAGCGGCCGCCACGGCAGAAAATAACGTCCGTTTTCAAACGGCGAGAAAAACGCAATGCCCAGGCCGCCGTTGGTCATGGCATCCACCACCCCGTGCAGGGCGGTACAGATAAAGAAGTAGGAAACATAACCCCACCAGGCGCGGCTGAAGAAGCTGGCGTCCTTGAAATAGGTAAACGTCACCAGCAACGCCAGCAGCAGCGCAAACGTCAGCGAATGCGTAAAGCCGCGGTGGCCCCAGAAGTCGCCATAGCTCACGCCAAAGGCAAAGGTTATCACATCCGCATCCGGCACAATGGCACAGATCACGCCGAGCACCCAGAAGCGCAGCGGTTGCTGTCTTAAACGATACGCCTGTCCGACAGTGACGGCGACGATGCCATGGGCAAAAGCTGAAGCCATTGAGTCTCCCGATTTGGTGAGAATTTGCTTAAGGATGTGCAGACTACGGGCAGAATTTCACATTTACGATGACAGCGAGCTTTTGTGCAAAAAGTGCGTGTACATCACGGTGGTGCGATATGCTCAACATTCCAAATGACAAGCGGTGTGCTTTTGCAAAATAGCTTTACTTTGCTGGAGTACGCCCTGGAAGATATGAATCATGCGCAATAAATCAAGCTAATTTATCCGGTGGAATGACTTGAAATCACTACAGCGAAATTTTGGCAGAAACGGTAATAACCACAATTTAAGGCGGAAACGGAATTGAGACTTGCCTGAACTTAAGCTCAAGGCCCACCAACAGTGCTCCAAAAGCGGAAATTATAAAAGCCAGGAAGTACCGTGATGATTTCCTTGAGGCATTTCAAAGGCGTAGCAACATTGAAGACATTCAATAATCATCTAACCTGAAAAATTCACAAACTTCGCTCAATCTTGTAGTAAAGTTTCAACAAACATGGCCTTAGCGAAATAGTGACTGCGTTGTTGCGTGAAATATGATTGGTGTTTAGGAACCGTTTTTTGTATCTTCAGTTGAGGAAGAAAAAGCAATTATCGAGGTCAGTATGATTTCCATTGATTTGCCTAAGAATCTTAAAAACACTTCTGGCAGAATGTGCGAGAAGACTACAACGAAGATTTGCAGAAGGCATGTTCGACTCTCTCGATTTTCTTAGTATTACATGAAGAGCAATCGACCTTTTATACATAAGGAGATATGCGCCGTGAATGACAAAAATTCTATCTATCAGTTCAAGATCACCCTCAAAGGCATAAGTCCTGCAATATGGCGAAGAATTCAGGTTCCCGCGAGCTACAGTTTCTGGGACTTGCATGTCGCCGTGCAAGACGCCATGGGCTGGCTTGATAGCCACCTTCACGTTTTTCGCGTCATCAATCCTGAAACGGATGTGGTCGATGAAATTGGCATCCCAAACATTGACCCATTTCATGATGATCAGCCTTGTCTTGCGGGTTGGGAGATACCCTTGTCGGCGTACTTCACTAAGCCGGGTACGAGCGCCGATTATGAGTATGATTTTGGAGATAGCTGGGAGCATGAAATTCTACTCGAGAAGATTGAAGACCGCTCACAGGGCCAAAAGTACCCGCGATGTCTCGCGGGGAAACGTGCTTGTCCGCCAGAGGATTGTGGCGGAACCTGGGGATACGAAGAATTGCTCGAGACCATCCGTGACCCTTCTCATGAAGAGTACGAAAGTACCATAGAGTGGCTTGGAGAAGACTATGATTCGGAGGCCTTCGATCCGAAGAATGTGCGCTTCGATGATCCGCGTAAACGTTGGAAGCGGGCATTCGGAGGCATGTAATATCTCATG
>CAZVSL010000145.1:3479-12239 GCA_964629935.1 uncultured Calditrichaceae bacterium
TTGACAACGAATTGTTCCCAAAAGCTCATAGAGTTCCACATGCTTTGAGTAGCAAATATTCAGAATTGAGAACCATGCCATACAGCAATATCCAAACCCTCAAATGCGCCACCTGCCGCCACGAATACGACCCATCCGAGCTTGATTATACCTGTCCGCAGTGCGGTCCCTTACAAGGCACGCTCGATGTCATCTACGACCACAATGAGGCAGCCAAAAAACTGCGGCGCGATAGCCTCGGCAAGAACCGCGACACCTCGCACTGGCGCTATCTTCCGATTCTGCCAGTCGCAAAGCCGGTTTTTATCCAGCCACTCAATACCGGCTGGACGCCGATGTATCCCGTGCCCCGTCTCGCCTCCCATTGGAATATCGCCAATCTATGGCTCAAAGATGACAGCCGTAATCCTACCGCCTCGTTCAAAGATCGTGCTAGCTCGGTGGGCGTGGTGAAAGCGCTGGAAAAAGGCGCACGCACGGTGACGGCGGCCTCGACCGGCAATGCGGCCTCCTCCTGGTCAGCTTACACGGCCCTGGCCGGGTTGGAGACATTCATCTTCGTGCCGCAGAACGCACCAAAGGGCAAGATCGCCCAACTCCTGCTCTATGGCGCCAAAGTCTTGCAGGTGCAGGGCACCTACGACGAGGCCTTCGACCTGTGCTGCCAGGCTGCTGAAAAATGGGGCTGGTACAACCGCAGCACCGCCATCAATCCCTATCTCGGCGAGGGCAAGAAAACCGGCGCACTCGAGATCTGCGAGCAGCTCAACTGGCAGGTGCCGGATTATGTCTTCGTGTCCGTCGGGGACGGTTGCATTCTGCAAGGCACCTGGAAAGGCTTCATGGATTTTTACGAAATGGGCTTGATCGATAAATTGCCGAAAGTAGTGGGCGTCCAGGCTGAGGGCAGTGCGCCTCTTTACAAAGCCTGGCAGGCACAGGCACAACTGTGCGAACCCCTGGTGCCGGAAACTGTGGCCGACAGCATCTCCGTCGGTGTGCCCCGCGACCAAGTCAAGGCGCTGAGAGCGGTACGGGAATCCGGCGGCCGGTTCATGATTGTTTCGGATGATGAGATTGTTGCCGCCATTTCAAATTTAGCCCGGGAGACCGGCGTACTGGCAGAACCAGCCGGTGCAGCCGCGTTCGCCGGCGTGACCAAAACAGCCGAGGGCGAAGGTTTTGCGGAGCAGGACCGCGTAGTCGCCATGGTGACCGGCCACGGCCTCAAAGATATCGATGGCCTGATGCGCGCCGTCGATCAACGTCCAGTTGAGGTTGAAAATGATTTTGCCGAGCTTGAGAAGATCGTAGGTAAGCTCTCTCACAGATGATGATTGCTGACAGAATGAACGACGCGGTTTCTGACGCAGCGCTGGCGCCGGAAACCGTTTCGCTTAACTCCGGTGTGATCGTCGTCGTCGTGTTGCCTCAAAATAAAATGATAAAATGTAACCCTACGGTCTTTTTGGGGGGTGTTGTTTTTTGTCTTTTTTTTCATGTTTTTGGGTGCAGTCTCCATTTTAGGCAGCGATTTTGTTTTGATAGCAATCTGCGCGATAGTGATTCCAGAAGGATTCCCATCTTCCGGATTTGACGTGGGGTCTGAGGTTGAGGACATTTTGCCCGCCTCGTCTCGACCACTGCATACCACTGCGACACAGCCTCGTTTTGACAATGGACTTGCAAGCTGCCCCTACCGGTCCACTGGCAATCGGAAGTCCTTTGTTTCGATAATAGGCGTAATTCATTTTCGCTTTTCGCTTCTTGAAGTAGTTTATTTCCTTCCTTAAGGCTTCACGCCTTGCAGAGAAGAGTGATAATATTGCATGGAGCGACATAAACCGTTGACGCTATGTTCCTGGTACAACAGCGAGTGACGCCATTTTTTAAACCACTTGCTGGCAGCGTCAAAGGATTTCCGAAGATAGTCTCAGCTGCCAGCGACAAATGGTCCATCGCATGGTAAAGTCAATAAGAATATGGCAGTCCTTCAGCAAGTTATTTTCCCAGATATAATTCTCCAACCGTCGAAGGATAAATCCGCCGCAAGATAATCCGCATTTTGGGGAACAAACGAAGGCACTGGTTTGTTTACTTGAACGGTTGTTCAAGTACGAAAGGAAACATCATGCTCGAATTGACCGGCGAAACCTGCATTCGCAAAAACGTCGACCTGCTGCTGTTGCGACAACTGCGTCAGCAACTGCTTGAAAAAGACAGCCTGGAACACCTCGCCGACCTGCTCTCCGTTGCCGGCAACGGAACCCGATTGAAAATTCTTTTCCTGCTTACGCGGAAACCGGAGTTGTGCGTCTGCGACCTCGCCGATGTCACCGGCATGAGCGTGTCGTCCATCAGCCACCAGCTCAGCAAGCTGCGCGCCCACGGCCTGCTCACCAAACGCCGCGAAGGCCAGACCATCTATTACCGATTGCAAGAGACGCCATTTGTCGCGACCTTGAAACAACTTTTTGCATTGGAGGATTGAATGAACGAAGAACCGAAAGCCATCGTTGACACATCCATACTCACCTGCCCCGAATGTGACTTCAGTGAAGAGCTGGAGATGCCTTCGGACTCGTGTCTCTTCTTCCACGAATGCAACAATTGCGGAAGCCTGCTCAAACCGCAGCCCGGCGACTGCTGTGTCTTCTGCTCCTACGGCAGCGTGCCGTGTCCGCCGAAGCAGAGCGGCGGCTGCTGTTGAACCGCAGTCAAAGAAACCAAATATCTAATGAAAAGAAGGAGTGAGATGATGCAAGCCAACAAACTCGGCATGCTCTCGGCGCTCATCGCTTCAATATGCTGTGCCGGCCCCCTGCTTCTGATTGCGCTCGGATTGGGCAGCTTGGGTCTGGGAGCATTCTTCGGAAAATACCACTGGCTCTTTATCGGCGCCGGCCTGGCTGTGCTGGTCTTGGCCTGGGTGCTCTACTTCCGTGAGAAACGCCGCTGCGAATCCGAGCGATGCGAGATGCACAACGAGAAGGCCACGCAAACCACGCTGACGGTGGCTACCCTGGCCGTGCTGTTTTTCCTGGGCGCTAACCTGTACACCTACTCCGGCGGACTGCTTGGTGCGAATACCGCCGGCGACGCCACCCTTCCGGCACACCTCGAGCAAGTGACCTTGCCAGTGGAAGGGATGACCTGCTTCACTTGCGAAATCGCGGTTGAACAGGCGGCGCAAAAGGTGGCTGGTGTGTTCGCAGTCGATGCCAGTACCCAAAAGAAATCGGTCACGATCGAGTACGATCCGGCACAGACCACCGTATCCAAAATCGTGGCGGCGGTGAACGAGACGGGCTACCAGGCACAGGCGCCGCGCCAATTGCAGAAAAAGTAACTCGGAGGGAGAAGCACATGTGGCAGTTCATTATTGTTGCGACGCTACTTCTCGTTAGCGCAGCCTGTGGCAAGCCGGTGCAAGAGGCAGCGCGACAGAAAGGCGAGACCGGGACCATCCCGGTGGGCAAGGGTCCGGATGCTCTTTTCTTGACGCCGGATGAGCGCTATCTCTACGTCGCCAACGTCGAGGACAGCTTCATCAGCGTCATCGATACCCACAAAGACGAGGTGGTGCAAACCATCGATAGCGCCGATTACCCGTGGGGTTTCGCGCGCCTCGGCGATGCTAATTTGGTGGCGGTGAGCGCCTGGGACAAAGGCGTCGACGTGATCGATTTTACCAGCCACAAGATCGTGCGCTCCAAACGGTACGACGACAATCTCGGTGGCATCGTCGCCACGGAGGATGGCCAGACGCTCTTCGTCGTGGCTATCGGCGCCAAGAAAATCCTGAAAGTCGATGCTCAAACGCTGGAAATCGAAGATGAGTACGCCGTGGGCAACGGCCCGGACGGCGTCGGGTTGTCGAAGAACGGCCGCAAGCTGTACGTCACCAACACCGAAGACGGCACGATTTCGGTCATCGATGTGAAAACTGGCGAGACCCGGTTGCTAAAAGTCGGCCACAAGCCGGAGCTGATTCACGCCGATCACGATCGCTCGCGGCTGTTCATCAGCAACTTCTTCGCCAACAAAGTCCACATCCTCGACTCGGATGCCGGCAAGATCATCCACGAAATCACCGGACTCGACGGCCCGGAGGAAGCCGTACTGACAAAAAGCGAGAAAATTCTCTACGTGGTCAATTTCAACAACGCGAAGGTCTATGCCTACGACGGGCAAACCTATGAGAAGCTGCCGCAGGAGTTTATTGTCGGCAGCCAGCCCATCGGTCTCGTGCACGCGGCCAGGCAGAACAAACTGTATGTCAGCAATTACGGCGACAATGCGGTTTCGGCCATCAAATTGAGCTCCGATTCCGGCAATGGCAAGACCGGTGAAAGCGAAGAAGAATCAGTACAGCAAGAAATACTGGTCAAATTCAAGGCAGGTGTGGAAGAATCCCAGGTAACGGCTTTGACTTCAGAGGTCGGACTGCGGCACATCAAGACGATCCCGGAGTTGAATTTGAGGGTTTTCAGAATCACTTCGCGGAAAAGTTTGGGTGAGGTCATTGCGGCCTGTCAAAAAGCAACCATTTGTGGAGTATGCCGAGCCCAATCAGAAGTACGGCACGCAAAAGTGAGTTCAATTTAGTGTAAGGAGAGGAAAATATGGCCCCCAGTTATGACCTGGTAGTAATTGGCACCGGTTCAGCAGCATCGACGGTTGCTTACAAATGTCGCAAGGCCGGTTGGAGCGTTGCTGTTATCGATTCGCGGTCCTTTGGCGGCACCTGCGCCCTGCGCGGCTGCGATCCCAAGAAGGTGCTGGTTGGCGCCGCGGAGCTGGTAGACTGGCATCATCGCATGGCAAAAAATGGCGTCACCGCCAGCGAAGTGAAGATCGACTGGGCGGCCCTCATGCGTTTCAAGAGAACGTTCACCGATCCCGTTCCCGAAAAGAGAGAAAGCAGCTTTGCCAAAGCCGGCATCGACGCCTACCATGGCCGGGCGCGATTCATCGATGAAAAGACCGTGCAGGTTGGCGAAGACACCCTGACCGGAGGCCATGTACTCATTGCCACTGGCGCCGCACCAGTCAGGCTCAACATCCCAGGAGAGAAATATATCATCACCAGCGATCAATTCCTGGAACTGGAAGATTTGCCGAAACGGATTGTGTTTATCGGCGGCGGCTTCATTTCATTCGAATTCGCCCATATTGCTGCGCGCGCAGGTGCTGAAGTCTGCTTAATGCATCGAAGCGCCCGCCCGCTCAAAGGATTCGATCCCGATTTGGTCGACCAATTGGTGCAGGCCACCCGAAAGCTGGGCGTAGACGTGCGGTTGCATAGCGAAGTGACGGGCATCGAAAAACACGATGACCATCTTATCGTGTCGACCTCTGCCGGTGACCCTCCGTTCGAAGCCGGCCTGGTGGTGCACGGCGCCGGCCGTGTGCCTGAAATCGCTGGCCTCGATCTGGAGAAAGCAGGGGTAGAAAGCTATCCCAGAAAAGGGATCATCGTCAATGAGTATCTGCAAAGTGTGTCGAATCCGGCGGTCTACGCTGCCGGTGATGTAGCTGCTACCGGTGGGCTGCCGCTCACGCCTGTGGCGAGTATGGAAGGGCATGTGGTCGCGCGCAATCTGTTGAAAGGGAATGAAAAAACAGCGAACTACGCAGGGATTCCATCCGTCGTTTTTACCATTCCGCCTTTAGCATCGGTGGGGATGCATGAAGATTCCGCAAGAGCAGCAGGCCTGAAATTCAGCGTGAAGCAAAAGGAGACTTCGGATTGGTACACGTCGCGTAGGGTCGCGGAAAAACACACCGGCTTCAAAACGCTGGTCGAAGAAGAGAGCGATCGTATTCTGGGAGCCCATGTCCTTGGCCCCCATGCGGAAGAAGTCATCAATATTTTCGCATTGGCGATTCGGAATGGCATTCCTGCCGGGGAAGTCAGACGAATGCTCTACGCCTACCCGACAAGCTCGTCGGATATCAGTTACATGGTATAGGCTGCGAAGTTGGTGAGCCAAATCTGGGCTGACCACCTAACTCCGAACGTTTTGTTCCGCGAAATGGCGATGGTCCGGACGAAATAAATTCAACGGTATAGGAATACCTCCAACCAAGATTAGCCTTCCGATAAGAATTACACTTAAACCAACCGTTCGCGCAGCGCTTTCGCAACAACATCGATTTGCGAATGCACTTGTAGTTTGGAGTAGATATTCTTCAGGTGGGTATCGACCGTAAACAAACTGATATGCAGATGCGCTGAAATGTGTTTTTTGTTCATGCCGTTGACCAAATGCTGCAGGATTTCTTTTTCGCGCTGCGTCAGGCCATATTCTTTTTTGGGGACTGAAAACTGGCTGAACATCGCGAGCACTTTCGCAGCAACGGCAGGGCTCATGGCCGCGCCGCCGCAGAAAACGTCGGTTATATAATTCGATATGTTTGCCAAAGTGGTGGATTTGAGCAGGTAACCGGAGGCGCCGTGGCACACGGCGTTGAAGATTTTGTCATCGTCATCAAAAACTGTGAGCATGATAATTTTCGTTGCCGGTGATATTTTTCTGAAATGCCGGATGCCGTCGATACCGCTCATGCCCGGCAAATCGATGTCCAGCAGAATCACTTCAGGAACATTGTCTGCTTTCACAACCTCCAGGGCTTCTTCACACGATTCGAAAGTATGCTCGCAGAGCAAACGGTCGCTTTCATTTATCAGCTCCTGAATCGATGTGCGGTAGAGCGCATCGTCTTCGACAACCACGACATTTATCGGATTTTCTTTATCTTTCATTTGAATCCAGTTTGTAGTGCGGCCTTTAGGCCGTATTGGCAGAACGATTCATGGCAAAATGCTTAAATTCCAATTTTAACAATAAACCTTGTCAATAATAAAAGGCTGCGCTTCAATTTTCCATACCGGGATCAGGGTAATTTTACCGCAAGCACGATGGTCGTCCCCCTGCCGGGCATAGAATCTATCCTGAGTTCACCGCCGATCGCCTGCGCGCGTTTGCCAAAATTCTTCAGGCCGTTCCCTTGTTTTTCATCCTGTGTTTCGAATCCCCGGCCATCATCTTTGACTGAAAGGGTCAGCGTTTGACCATCGCTCGCATAGTCAAGAGCAATCTCGACGTTGGCTGCGTTGGCATGTTTTACGATGTTTTGCAGCGCCTCTTTATAAATCAGGTAAAGGTTGCGCCGCAGCCCCAGCTCGGTGATCAGGTGCGAAACGTGTTCATTGCAAGAAAACTTAAACTCAATGTGATCCAGCATCACGTTTGCTGTTTCTCGCATTCTGGCGACGAGTTTTTGCATGCTGTCGTTCACCGGATTCACAAACCAGATGATATCCCGCATGGACTCTGCGGTTAGCCGGGCAACGGTGTTGATGTCTCCGATGCGCTTCTTTTCGGAAAGACTCAGTTTGCTTTTGTTGAGCAGTATTTGACTGGTGATCGAAATACTGCTCAAATTGCTGCCAACCTCATCGTGCAGATCGCTGGCGATGCGGCTGCGAATTTGCTCTTTTTCGAGCTCTCTTTCCGCTTCGGCGGCTTCTGCGCGCAGCTCTGCCTCCCGCAAGCGGGCCCGCTCTCTCTGGCGCTGCAAAAGCGCTGCGGCTTTTTGCCGCTGCCGCCTGATTTGCAGATGGTTCAACTGCGCGAGAATCAGGACAAAAATCAGCCCATAGCCAAAGTACGCAAGCCAGCTCCGGTACCAGGGCGAAAGGATGCGAAACTTGAAGCCGTCCTCTTCACTCATTTCACCATAAATATTTCTGGCGCGGATTCGAAAAGTGTACTCGCCCTCGTGCAGATTGGTATAATCTTTTTTCAATTCATTAATCCAGGGCGACCAGTTGTCTTCAAAGCCCTCCAGCCTGAATTGATAAAGATTTTCCGGCGCGGCGTCGTAGGCAGCCGCGGCGTATTCGAAACGTATTCTGTTTTGGGCAAAAGGTAAAATCGGCGGCCGGACGCTGTTGCTGCGTTTCCCTGCAAAAATTACTGAATCACCGGCCACGGTTACCCGGCGTAAATTTGTCATGAAAGGCCGGCTGGCTGGCGGCGTTCGTGGAAAATAGCGTGCAATGCCTTCGGTGCCGCCAATCCAGACCGCACCTTCCGCCTCCGGATAAATCGCATAAATGATACCGACGTCCTGAATTCTTTGAAACGGCGCCTGCAGCCATCTGGCCTCACCGCTTTCGGTCAGGGTAACATAACCAAACATTCGCCGTTTATTTTTGCGCGAAAAAATCCAGATGCGCTTTTGGCCGTCTTCGGCAATGCGGCCGATGTAGCGCATCGTATCGGCGAATGTGCTGCCGTAAGTTGAATCCATGCGAAAAACACGCGCTTCGCGGTCGAAATAGCGGATGCCCCTTTCCGTGCCGAACAGGACGCGGTTGGCGATATTGAAAACATTGACCTCGCCCACCGGCAATTTGTCTTCCGCAAATAATGAGACTTCGGCATCAAACAAGCCGTTCTTCGGCGGCGTTGCCAGATCGAGGCCATCCACCAGAATCGCGCCGTGGACATTTGTGCCGAGCCAAAATCGTCAGGGCCCGTCACCGGCGATGGAGCGTATTTCGACCTGAATGTCTCGCACACACCCCAGGTTTTGCAACCCGCGTTTTTCTTTTTTCAGCACGGCCAATCCATCGGTCAGGCCGACGAGAATATACTGATCGTTGTTTTCAGGTTGATAGAATGTAAACGCACGTGTGCCGGCAGAACTGACCCGGTAAGCTTTTTTGTTGCGAATTTCGAAGACGCC
>CAZVSL010000146.1:0-12184 GCA_964629935.1 uncultured Calditrichaceae bacterium
AGTCACTTTGCAATATTTCGGTGGAATGGCCCGACATTTCGCCGATCTGCAAAGAGTCTTAAGAAAAGGAGCATTACTGGCGTACGTGGTCGGCGATCAAGCATCGTATTTCAAAGTCATGATTCGTACGGGCACCTTATTGGCAGAAATAGCTCAATCTCTGGGATACGAGTTGGTAGATATAGAATTGTTTAGAAGAAGATTCGCAACCGCCACATCGTCTGAGTTGAACGAGGAAGTTGTGCTATTGCGTTGGCCTGGATAGGAGGATACTTGATAAAGAATCGCTATCTGCAGATTATTGAAGAAATCTTCTTTAAGCATTACAAGGAGGGCGCCACAAGAATAGCGTTTGAGAGATCAGACATCCTCGAGGCTGCGCAAAGACTCGGGATAAAACTCCCCAAGAACATCGGCGATGTCATATATGCATTCAGGTATCGGACAGGTCTGCCTCATTCGATATTGGAAAAGGCTCGTGATAAGACTGAATGGGTAATACGCCCGGCTGGAAAAGCCAAGTATGTCTTTGAATTAGCTCCTCTTGCAAGCATCACGCCCAATCCAAAGCTCGCAAGGACCAAGATACCTGATGCGACACCTGGTGTGATTGAAAAATATGCATTAAATGATGAACAGGCTCTCCTGGCGAAAATCCGGTACAACCGATTGGTTGACATTTTCACAGGTCTTGCCTGTTATTCCTTGCAAAACCACTTACGAACAACTGTTGCCAAATTAGGTCAGGTTGAAACGGATGAAATCTACATCGGAATCGACAAGAGAGGTGCACATTACGTTATTCCGATTCAAGCTAAAGGGGGAACAGATAAGCTGGGAATTGTTCAAATTGAACAAGACATAGCCGTGTGCGCCGCGAAGTTCAGCAATTTGACATGCAAGCCAATTGCTACCCAATTCATACACGATAATATCATTGTTATGTTTGAACTTGAAGGCAATGACAATGACATAGTTATCGTTTCTGAGAGACACTATCTACTTGTACCTCCGGAAGAGGTTTCAATCGAGGATTTGGAAAAATATCACAACCGTTCTTATGAATAGATCGGTTCCTCAAACCCTTAGACATTAGAGGCGTTAAAGAGTTAAGAACGTTAACCTTAAACCCATGGAAGGAGCGTTATCAAATTGACTCCTAAAAAGATTGCTATCATTATCTGCGGCCTACTCTTTGTCGTGATCTTGCTCCAGAACAGCGATCCTACCTGGGTCGAGCTTCTGTTCTGGAATGTCCAGATGCCTTTGTTTATTCTCATCATTGTCACGGTATTGCTCGGGTGGATGTTTGGGTGGTTTTCACACGTCGCGTTCCGTCGCGGCCGCAACCGCAGCAAGATTGAAAAAGGGGCCCATGGCACAGAAGTGAGGGCGACAAAATCACAAAGTCAGACGGAATCGAAACCGCAGACGGAATAACCATCCAATTACAAACAAGCTTCGAAAACAACGGAGGTGAAAACAAGTTGACTGAAACACGAAGACAGGAAGTCATCGACAAAGTACGGGCAGCAGGACAGGCACATGTCTTGCATTTTTATGATGAATTGTCCGACGAATCGAAAGATAGGCTGCTCAGGCAACTCGACGAGATAAACTACAGCCAATTAACCCAACTTTACGAGAAGTTCATCCAAAATCAGGAACCGGTTGCTAAAGGCAAATTAGAGCCGGCTGATTTCATTCCGGTGCCGGAAACACAGGAGCAAATTGCCGCAGCCCGGGAAGCCAGGCAGATCGGGGAACAGGCCTTACGACGCGGACGCGTGGCCGCTTTTCTCGTTGCTGGCGGCCAGGGCACGCGCCTTGGATTCGATGATGCCAAAGGCAAATTCCCCATCACCCCGATCAAACAAAAGTCTCTGTTTCAACTGCACGCTGAGAAGATACTGGCGTTGAGCCGGAAATCGGATGCTGCCATTCCCTGGTATATCATGACCAGCGAAAGCAATCACGATGACACCGTGACGTTTTTTGAACAGCATGACTATTTCGGCCTGCGCACGGATGGTGTCATGTTCTTTTCGCAGGATATGGTGCCGGCACTGGACCCGGACGGCAAGCTCTTTCTGGACGCAAAAGACCACGTTTTCGAGAATCCGAATGGCCATGGCGGCTCTCTTTCAGCTCTGAAAAATAGCGGCGCACTCGATGACATGAGAGAGCGCGGCGTCGATACCATCTTCTATTTTCAGGTTGACAACGTGCTTGCCAGGATATGTGATCCGATTTTTATCGGCTATCATCTGCGGGATAATGCTGATATGTCCGCAAAGATCGTCACCAAAGATGACCCGGATGAGAAAGTCGGCGTGCTGGGTACCATTGGCGGCCGGATGGGTGTTATCGAGTACAGCGACCTTTCCGAAGAGGACAAACACGCGCGCAATCCGGACGGCGCCTTGAAATACCGCGCCGGCAACACCGCTATTCACGTGCTCGATGTCGATTTTGTCGAGAGGGAAAACGAAGGCGGTCTGCGGCTGCCCTGGCATGTGGCGCACAAGCAAATTCCCTATCTGGATGAGCAGGGCAAGCTTGTGGAGCCGGAAGAACCCAACGGCTATAAATTCGAAACCTTTGTCTTCGATGCCCTCGGTGATGCCGACCGTACTGTTTTCATGGAAATTGAGCGGGAAAACGAGTTCAGTCCGGTCAAGAATGCTGAGGGCAAAGACTCGCCGGCAACGGCCCGGCGCGACATGACCAGGATGTATGCCCGCTGGCTGGAGCAGGCCGGCGTAAACGTCCCCCGTGACGACAAGCGCAATCCCAAGGTGAACATAGAAATCAGCCCCCTGTTTGCTCTGGAAGCGGAAGATGTGAAGAAGAATCTGAAGGGCAAGCCGGTTCTTTCTGATGACCTTTATCTGGAATAATCACGGTTGACAAAGAAGGAACATGTCGCATATTGAATTAAGCGATAAGCAGAAGTTCACACTCGACAGGATAACTGATTTCAATATTCAAACGCGGTACCCGTACTACAGGTTGAAATTCTATGAGCGTTGCGATGAAAAGTATGCCAGGCAACCTTTGAGAAAAATCCGGGAGTTTTATACATGGCTCAACTTCCACCTAAAGTAAAGAATGTGATTGATAGTTATCTCCTGGCGTTGAAACAAAACAACATACCTATTCAGGAGGCCATACTTTTTTTGATCCGCAAAATCTCCTCGCGCGAGAGATCTTGAGAACTGGTATCAGGCTCATTTAAACCATATCTCTCCGGCCTTATACCATATACCATATACCATATATCTAACTCTTAGCAGCACTCCTCTTCCTCTCCCCCACAATTGCCTTGCTTTTAATACCCCTGTTCTCTAATATTTCACCAGAACTCAAACAGGTCATGAGGCTCACGCGGTCATGGACAAGAAGCAAGTCAGCAAGATACTAGACGAAATCAGCAAGCTGCTTGAAATCAAGGGCGAGAATCCGTTCAAGAGCCGCGCTTATATGATGGCGGCCAGAACCATTCTGTCACAGAGCAGCGAGCCTGAGGAGCTGGTCGAATCAGGTGAAATCCACAACATCAAGGGCATCGGGTCGGCTTTGGGCGAGAAGATAACTGAGCTGGTCAAGACCGGCAAGCTCGAATATTATGATAATCTCAAAGCATCCGTTCCTGCGGGATTGGTTGAGATGACCGCCATCCCCGGGTTTGGACCGAAGAAGGTCAAGAAAGTATACGACGAGCTTGGCATCAAAAATGTCACCGAGCTCGAATATGCATGCAAAGAAAACCGTCTGGTTGATCTGGAGGGTTTTGGGGCGAAGACCCAGGAGAAAATCCTGCAGGGGATTGAATTCATAAAAAAATATCACGACCGCTATCTTTTCCACCGTGCAGAGGCCGCAGCGCGTCCGCTCATTGAAGCCATCTCCGGACATCCAAAAGTTATTCGCGCTGAGATAGCCGGCAGTTTGCGGCGCCGAAAAGAAATCATCAAAGACATCGACATTGTGGCCAGCGCCAAAGAGCAAGATTTGAAGGCGATTATGCAATTTTTTGTAACGCTGCCAGAAGTCGAGACCACCACTGGCCAGGGCGAAACTAAGTCAAGTGTTATTCTGAAGCAGGGTATCAACGCTGATCTGCGGCTGATGCCGGACGAAAAATTCGCTTATATTCTGCACCACTTCACCGGCTCTGCAGAGCATAACACGGCAATTCGGGGCCTGGCGAAGAAGAAAAACATGAAAGTCAGCGAACACGGCTTATTTCGCAATGACAATGAGCTAATTCCGTGCAAGGATGAAACCGAAATTTACGCTGCCCTCGGGCTGACATACATCCCGCCGGAGCTGCGCGAAGCACACGGTGAGATCGAAGCCGCAGCAGAGGGCAGGATTCCGAAGCTCGTAGAGCTCTCGGACATGCGGGGGATTCTGCATTGCCACTCCACATTCAGCGATGGCGAAAATACAGTCGAGCAAATGGCCCGAGCCGTCCAGGAGCAGGGGTATGAGTATTTTGGCCTGAGCGATCACAGCCAGATTGTCGTCTACGCCCGTGGCCTCGAGCCTGACCGCATAAAGGAACAGCATGCTCTGGTCGATGAACTCAACCAGCAATTCAACAACTTCAAGATACTGAAAGGCACCGAATGTGACATCCTGAACGATGGCTCTCTCGATTATGATGATGAGCTGCTGTCGTCCTTCGATTTCGTCGTTGCCTCGGTACACAGCAATCTTGGCATGAGCAGAGAGGCAGCTACAGGCCGCATCCTCAAGGCAATCCAAAATCCGTATGTCAACATTCTTGGGCACCCGACCGGCCGGCTGCTTCTGGGCCGCGATGGCCTGCCGTTAGACATGAACCGCGTTATCGAGGCTGCAGCCGAGCACCATGTTGCCATCGAGCTCAATGCCAGTCCGCACCGCTTTGATATCGACTGGCGCTATTGCAAATATGCCAAAGAGTGCGGCGTCTATATCAGCATCAATCCGGATGCACACAGCATCGCCGGTCTGGATGACATGGGCTATGGCATCGGTATTGCGCGCAAAGGCTGGTTGGAGAAAGATAACATCCTCAATGCATTAAGTCTGGCGGAAATTGAGGCGTTCTTTGCGCGTAAGAGATGAGAATGTGTTCAAGTGTTTAAGTGTGTGCGGGTCAGCATCTGTTTATCTAAAAACTGACAGTAATTAGACCAAAGAAGATCAAATCATGAACCAACCATCAAAATCGCAGGGTATTTTCTGGGGCTGGCTGCTGATCGGTGTGGGCGTGTTGTTTTTGCTGCACAAGCTGGATGTTATCGACATCGGCGATTTATTCAGCACCTTTTGGCCGCTCATTCTCATAGCCATCGGTGTCAAGATTCTGCTGGGAAGGCGTGACCCGATGAAGAAGGATGAGCACGGCAATGGCTCAAGAATCATAGCGCAAAACGCAAATGTCAACGAGACGCGCGTCTTTGGCGATCTGAAGGTAACAGTGGAGTCCAGAGAGTTCAAAGGTGGCAATGTCTCCGCAGTGTTTTGCGACACGATGCTGGACTTGTCAAACATCGCGCTCGCGGCTGAGGGCGAGACTGTGGTAACGCTAAACGGCGTGTTCGGGGATATGCTGATCATTGTGCCGCGGGATGTGGCTTATGCCATCCGTGCAAACGTGATCATCGGTGATATCAATCTGCTCGGTACCAAAAACGACGGTTTCTTCATAAACCAAAACAGTGAGTCACCGGGATATAACAGCGCGACTAAGAAACTCTATATATCAGCCTCTCAGGTAATCGGTGATATCGTGGCGAGGACAGCGTAAGATTGCAACTTGTCACAAACTAAGAAAGGATGCCAGAAATACATGGCCGGTTCAGGCACCAGAATACGTATCGGGATGGAGGAACGACGCCAATTCATGGCCTATTTCTCCAGCATTGGCCTGTCAGGCACGCTGTTGCCCGGCGTGTTGTGGGCAAGACTCCACGGTCAAGACGAATCCTGGCTGACCGAGGACGTCGTCGCGGACGCTGAGAAAATCGCGGGTCTGCAATTCACAGAAGAAGAACGCGCGCTGATGCTGTCGGATTTGCAAGAATTTGTGAAGGATTATGAAGAAATTCGGCAAGCCGGGATCGAAAACTCAGTGCCGCCGGCAATACAATTCAATCCGAGGCTGCCGGGTATCTCTTTTGAAGCAGCTCAGAGGCCACAGCGTTTTACACAACCAGAACATGTGAAACGGCCGGACGATCTGGACTCAGTTGCATTCTGGCCTGTCCTGGAATTGGTTGAGCTGCTGCGCACAGAGCAAGTCTCGTCGCTTGAGCTAACCGAAATGTATCTTTCCCGCATCAAAAAATACAATCCCGTCTTGAAATGTGTTATCACTGTGACGGAAGAACTGGCTCTGAAACAAGCAAAACGAGCCGATGCCGAGATCGCAGCCGGTAAATATCGTGGAATCTTGCATGGCATTCCGTGGGGCGCCAAAGATTTGCTTGCCACCAAAGGTTACAGAACCACGTGGGGCGCGATAACCCATAAGGACCAGGTGCTCGACTATGATGCAACCGTGGTTCAGCGGTTGGAACAAGCCGGGGCTGTGCTTGTCGCCAAACTCGCGATGGGGGAATTAGCCTGGGGTGATGTCTGGTACGGCGGCAAAATAAGAAATCCGGAGAAACCCGATGAAGGGCCCCACGGCTCTTCGGCAGGTTCGGCGGCAGCGACAGCCGCGGGTTTGCTGCCGTTCTCCCTGGGTTCGGAGACTTATGGTTCGATTGTCTCGCCAGCCACGCAGTGCGGTGTAACGGGATTGCGGCCTACTTACGGCCGGGTTAGCAGGCATGGCGCCATGGCACTGAGCTGGAGTATGGATAAGATCGGCCCAATCTGCCGCTCTGCTGAGGATTGTGCCGTGGTGTTCGATGCCATCCGCGGACCCGACGGCAAGGATATAACAGTCACGGAATTTCCGTTCAACTGGGACGCCCGGTTCGATGTCACCAAACTCCGTGTCGGTTATGTCAAGAGCGAATTTGAAAAGGAACGCAAGGACGAGCCGCTCTGGCGCCAGCATGATCTGGACACGCTCGAGGTGCTGCGGTCAATTGGGATCGAGCTTATCCCGATCGAGCTGCCACAGGAATCCGTCTCAGCCATGTCGTTTATTCTCACCGCTGAAGCCGGCGCAGCGTTTTCTCACCTGGTTTACAGCGGCCGGGAGGACCAATTGGTACGGCAGGGCGAGGACGCGTGGCCAAATGTGTTTCGACAGGCGCACTTTATTCCGGCGGTGGAATACATCCAGGCCAACCGGTTGCGTACCAAACTCATGCAAAGCATGGCAGAGCTGATGGCAGACATAGATGTTTATGTTATTCCGACCTACGCTGACTCGAATCTGCTGCTTACCAATCTCACGGGCCATCCCATGGTAGTGGCGCCCAATGGCTTTAAGGAAGACAGCACACCGACGAGTATCAGCATGGTTGGCAAGCTCTATGGCGAAGCGAAGCTATTGAGGCTGGCGAAAGCGTATCAGGAGGTGACGGATTTTCATCGTGAGCATCCAGATTTGGAGGAGGAGTTATAATACTGAGAAGGCAAGAAAATAAATTCTGGTTGAGAATGAACTTAAAGATAGATTTCGAAATAGAATCATTGATATCGACATAATAGTGGTTGCGGCCTGGGGGGATGCCCAAGCTCAATCGGAGAAGGAAGGCAAGCCAATGCCAGCCATTTACGGATTGATTGTCGCGAGTGGCCTTGCGTATGGCCGGACCGTTGTTACCAGAAACCTCGCTGATATAGAGGCAAGTGGCGTGCTGCTTTTCAATCCGTGGGATGAATGATCTCCAAAGCCAGTTTCGGATAACTTCATAACCTGCCCTTGACTTTTTCTCACCGTTTCATATATTGTTTGCTATTTCCCGCAGGAAGACCTTTCGATGGCGTTTAACAACATAAAGGAGGCATGATGAAAAAGCTTTACTTACTCATTTTCGTAGCTCTGTTTGCACTCAGTGCTGCCTTTGCCATTGTGCAACAGGATTTCTCCAAGGTCGAGTTGGCTGCAGAAAAAGTAGCTGGCAACGTCTACATCATTCACGGCACGGATGACGCCAACGCCTTCAGCGGCGGCAACATCGGCGTATCAATCGGTGACGACGGTGTGGTCATGGTGGATGCCAAGATGGCGCCCCTGAGTGACAAGATCCGGGCGAAACTGGAAGAACTTGGCGGCAAAAGTCCCAGGTACATTCTAAACACGCACTTTCACGGCGACCACACGAACGGTAATGCTGCCTTCAGCGACGACGGAACGGTCATCGCCCACACAAATGTACGCAAGCGCGTCATGGGCAACGAGGCGCAGGATGCCTGGCCGGTCCTGACCTTCGAAGAGTCTGTTTCTATTCACTTCAACGGCGAAGCGATCAGGGCGATTCATGCTCCGCAGGGCCATACTGATGGCGATGCCATCGTTCACTTCACCGAATCGAATGTTGTGCACATGGGAGACCACTTGTTCAATGGCTTGCTGCCGTTTGTGGACCTCGAAAATGGCGGGACGGTGCAAGGGTACATGGCAAATATGAAGAAAACCCTCGACGAAATCCCCGATGATGTCCAGGTTATTCCCGGACACGGCCCCCTCGGCACAAAGGAAGATCTGAAGACCGCCTACCGTATGATGCAGGAAACTACCACGCTCGTGACGCAGCAGATGAAAGAAGGTAAAACCCTTGATGAGATCAAAGCTGGGGGTTTGCAGGAGGAGTGGGCATCGTGGAGCTGGGGTTTTATTTCGACAGAACGCTGGATCGAGACCATCTATAACAGCTACTCTGAGGAGCTGACGAAGAAATAGTAGCCCGCAGAGGCTCGGAAATCGGCAAGGTGAAAAGCGGACAACAGAACCTCAGCGGCGCCATTTACGAACAACGATTTACGCTTTTCACTCTCCGGTTGCCGATCTTGCCGTGACCATCGCAGATTGGGCAAAGCTTGATGCCTTCGCCGTGGCATCGGCCACACTGCTGGTAGCCGCCAAGCAAAGCAACCCTGCCCTCCTGGCAGGTGTGGCACTTTAGTCTGCCGAGGCCATCACAAACCGGGCAGGCAGCATTAGCAAATTCTGACCAAATCCGTGCTCTGTCAGGTAATTCGTCTGGCTCCTGCCGTACATACCGGTTGTCGAGTTTAAGGGTCTTTGCTTCGTAAAAGCAGCACATGGATTGCTTTCCGTTTATATCGTGGACCCCAGGAAGCTTGGAAGCCGTTTGAATTTTGTCTGGTTCCCAAACCTCAACACTTCAGCCAGGCTGACTATTCCTCATCATCATGAATTTCTGACGTTGAGGGCGCGCACCGCGGGAAGCATTTCGTACAAGGTCGATTTCTCAGTCTGCAAATCTCACGGGTTAGTGGGTAATAAATGGATGAATCATACCTCTAAACCGGTCATGAAGCGTGGGGTGGACATGAACGGTTATTGCGAAACTACTATTTGTTTCTGACGCAAGTGATGTGTATTTTCAGGATTATGGCCTGCCCCAATTGCATTTCTTAAGCAACAAACAAATCTCAGTGAACCGATGCGGCTCTATTTTGCGATCTTATTAGTTTCAGTTTTTGTTGTAACAGCACCCGGCGCTTCCACGGATGGGGATTATGAGCGTCTGAGCGCTCAAGGGATCAATCTGGCCTACAATCTCAAGTTTGATGAGGCTACCAATATTTTCCAGAATCTCATCAGACTGCAGCCTGACAATCCTCACGGTTATCTGCTGATGACGGTAAATTACTACTATCGCTATCAGCTTGAAGAGAATCACCAAAAGCTTGCCGACAAGTTCAACCACTACTCAAAAAAAGCCATCGAGCGTGCAAAGAGCCAGCTCCGCGACCCGGAGCATCAGGTGGATGCTTTATTCTACCTGGGCACGGCTCACATGTATCTGGCAGCTTATCATGGCTGGGAAAGCAACTGGCTGCGCGCGTACTGGTATGGCCGCGATGGCATCAATTATCTCCAGCGGGTGGTCGAACGTGATCCTGATTACTATGACGCTTATCTCGGGCTCGGGCTGTACCATTACTATACAGACGTCATTCCCAAGTTTGCCAAGGCGGTAACGTTTATCCTCGGCATCGATTCTGACCGCGAAAAGGGGCTGGCCGAGCTGGAGCTGGCTGCTGAGAACGGCCTGTATTCAAAAGCGGAAGCGTTGCTGTTTCTGGGCAGCATTCACTTGTACGTTGAAAAAGACTATACCATGGCAGAGCATTATTTCAGGAAGCTGGCCGACCTTTATCCTGAGAACGGTAGTTTCCTGATGATGCTCGGAGAGACGTATCAAAAACTGGGCAAGAATGCACTCGCAGCCAGGACCCTGCACCAACTTGTGGATTCTGCCAACACTTCGAAAATGCCCGTCCTGGTGAGCAGCTCTCATTTCAGGCTCGGCAACCTTTACTACAACGAACGCGATCTGCCGAAAGCCATCTCCCATTATCAGAAATCGCTGGAATTTGCCTCGCATTCGACCGGGAACATAAAGTGGGTCAATGCTCTGGCCAACCTGAATCTGGGGCGCAGCTACGACTTGCTTGGACGTCGGGACATTGCGATCAGCTACTATCGCCGCGTCAAGAAGTCTGACCACAAGCATGCTTATGAAAAAGCGCAGGAGCGGCTGGAGCACCCATTGGTGCGCACGCAACGGCCGCCCAAGAATCGCAATTTCGACGAGATCATCGAGATCTATCAGGGCGCGCTGGCGAAATCCAGGAACGAAGATGGCTCCTACTCCCGCAATGACCTGCCGGAGCTGACCTACAATATCGCCAAGGAGATGTATGAACGTGGCGCCTACCAGTCCGCCCTCACCAAATTTCTGCGGGTCACCACCATGGAGAACGTCAGCGAACCATGGCTGAGGCCCTGGGCACACTTCTACAGCGGGCAGTGCTATCTAAAACTCGGCGACACCCAAAAAGCGCTAGCTCACTTCGACAGGACTTATCCATTTGAGGATAGCCGGTTAAAAGCGGAGATAGCGAAGATCCGTGATTTGATGAGCGTGAGTAATGGGTCGAATTGATTAAGCCCATCACCAAACCGAAAATTATGAGCACACAAAATCCCATCCTCAACAGCCCCTACGAAGAGCCGAAGAAGCATTACGCCCGTAGCTTGCCTGAGATTCCCGGCGCCTGAAGCTGACTGAGCTTGTGGATAGGAATATGGCCAGTTACAAGAAAGCATAGTCCCCGCGCTAAAGCACGGGGCTAATAACATGTTTTTTTATATCATTAACCCCGTCCTTCAGGGCGGGGAAATAGCACGCAGACAAGCCTCCAATAAGTTCTTTTTGAGGGCTTATTGGAGAGTCCCATGCAGCAGAGACGCTCCGGCGTCGAGTTGTAGTTGTTCTATATGATATCCGTTGCAGTATTGGCCGCGAAGCGCCGGGTCTGCGTTACCAAATTATCCCTGCCGCCAAACCTCTTTTAAGCTAAGTCGATCTCAACGTTTGTGTTGAAAATAACATCGGCCTATCGTATTTTCTAACCGAGAGACTTCAACAAACATAGACGCGATGTAGCACTATTTTTGTTTATCTAACTAACATCAAGGCAAACCCATGACCACAACCAATAACCTCCTAACCCTACACCCGCAAGAGTTCGTCGAATTTCTGCGGGAGAATGACGTGCGGCGCTTCCATTTTGTCACCAATCGCGGAGGAACTGTCGTCCAGCCCTCACATTCGTTTTTGCAGCCCATCGCCGATTTTATCCAAGATGACAAGCGCGATTTCATGGCGCATGAGGGATTATTCTTTCAGGTTACCCGAAAGCATGATACGCTGCAGGGGGCGTTCGTGCATCGCACCGCGCGTGGACAGGGCGCCGGCGGCGTGCGTTTCTGGCAATATGAGACCATGGAAGATTATTTGCGCGACGGCTTGCGGCTGGCCAAGGGCATGACCCACAAAAACGCGCTGGCCGGCCTCTGGTGGGGCGGCGGCAAAGGCGTGATGGCTGTCAATCCGGCGGTGAACAAACGCGATTCCGATATTCGTGCAAGCATCTATCGCGAATTTGGCGAACTGGTTACGGCCATTCGCGGCTGCTATGTCACGGCGGAAGACGTGGGTACAAATGTCGAGGATATGGCAAATGTCTT
>CAZVSL010000147.1:0-12130 GCA_964629935.1 uncultured Calditrichaceae bacterium
GTTTCGACCTGGGGCCCGATTCGTGGCGGCGCAAATGAAACCACATCCTCTGCTATCATCGGGCGCAAGGCATTGGTGGAAGAGCTGGAAGGCCAACTGCAGGAAGCGTTTGCCAGGCTTGAACAGCATGAGAACGAACGCTTGAGAATCGAAAAAGATTATCAGGATGCCTTTGCGCGCGAGCAGGACCTGACGCGCGAGCTCAAGTCAGCCGCTTCTCGTCTGACCGAGCTGGAGGTGCAACTGGCTAATCTCGATTTTGAGCATAAGCGAGATTCCGAACAGCGCGACCGGTTGCAAAAAGAGCGCAAGGAACAATTAGCGTTGCATGATGAGCTGATGGAGCGATTCCAGACTATATCCCCGTCTTTAAAAGGCCTTGTGGAAAACAAAGCTAAGTACGAGGCTGATCTGAAAGCACTCTCCGGCGAGCTGGAGCAACTGGAAGAGGAAATCAAACAGCATCGGGAGGTGACGCAGGAAAGTCGCATGCGGCTGGTGGACCTGAAAGGCGAAGAACGCCATTTACAGGAAAATATCTCGAGATTGCAGGAGTACAAACGGGAGCTGGAAGATTCGATGACCCGCATCGAGAATGAGATCGAAGCCTCCATCCGGGAGTATACTGAAATCGAGAAGCGCATCAACGAAAACAAGACAGCCATTCAGGCCGATTTTGATGAGCACGGGGACCTCGAAAGCAAAGTACATGAGCTCGAGCAGAAATACACAAAACAAAAAGAAGAGCTGCAGGCGAAAGAGAAATTCATCAGAGAGATTCGCGATGAACGCGACATGGTGTCGGAAACCTTGCACACCATGGAGCTGCGCGTTTCCGAACTGCGCATGAACGCCGAAAAAATCAAAGATCGCATCAAGGAAGAGTATGAAGTTGAAATTGAAAAGACTGCCATCGAAGAAGAGATCGATACGGCTACCATGTCCGAGGAAATCACGCGCATCAAAGACCGCCTGAACGCCATGGGACCGGTCAACCTGCTCGCTCTCAAAGAGTATGAGAAAGAAAAGGAACGCCTGGACTTTCTCGTTTCGCAGCGCGATGATCTCGTGCAGGCAGAAAACAACCTGAATGAGACCATCCACACTATCAACAAGACCGCACGCGATCAGTTCTCCGGCATTTTTAAGCAAATTCAGGAGAACTTCACCAAGGTCTTCATAGGTTTTTTCGAAAACGGCCAGGCGAATCTCCGGCTTGAAGACCCGTCTGATCCCCTCGAATCTGATATTCTTATCGAAGCCGATCCCAAGGGCCGGCGCGTTTCTGCGCTCTCGTTGCTTTCAGGCGGCGAAAAGACGCTTACCGCCATTTCCCTGCTGTTTGCCATCTACCTGGTAAAGCCGAGTCCGTTCTGCATCCTGGATGAGGTCGATGCGCCGTTAGATGATGCCAATATCGGTCGTTTCGTCAAGGCAATTCGCGAGTTTTCCAAAAACACGCAGTTCATCATCGTGACGCATAACAAATTAACCATGCGCGCCGCGGACTGTCTCTACGGCGTGACCATGGAAGAAGAAGGCGTCTCCAAAGTAGTGTCCGTCAACTTCAAAGATATGGAAGGCTTGAAAGCCGCCTGAGTCTCCGCAACAATTATCCCGCGGAACCCCAGGCAAGATGACTATAGCCGCCTTCGGGCGGCTTAATTTTTGGTTCTGTATTCGAAATTTGGTACTTGCGATTTAGCCTGAGGCGGATTTGTGAGTAATCCAGAATTTCGATCCCGGCGGCGGTCAAACGATCTCCGCCATTTTTTTTCCCCCCGCTTATTGCCAGTCCTGAATCTGCTCCCGCAGTTGCACGCATCATTAATGTTTAATGTACTCTTGCCGATTTACATAGGGAAAACTTTGGAGAGTTACTTTTAAAGGTTGAAAATGGAAAACGGCATGTGGTTAAGCAGTTCAGAGGTCACGCGCAAGCTGAACATTAGTCTGAGGCAATTGTATTACTGGGAGTTGAAAGGCATTGTTACGCCGAGAGTGGTCTCGATGGGATCGCGGGAATTCAAGCGATACTCCGGTAAGGATTTCGAGATTCTCAGACAGATCAAAGACCACCTTGACCAGGGGTACACGCTCAGCAGTGCGGTGCAACGGGTTAAAAAAGGACAGCATGATTAGCGGGGAGAATCATGTTTCTAATGCAAATGACGGGCGTCTTTTCCATTGGCGCCATCCTGGGTAGTTTTCTCAATGTTTGCATCTATCGATTGCCGCGTAAGGAGTCGATAGTCTGGCCGCGTTCGCAGTGCAGGAGTTGTACGCGCACGCTGGTGTGGTGGGAAAACGTACCCGTCTTGAGTTATATCGTGCTGGCAGGCAAGTGCCGCACGTGCCGTGCCGCTATTTCGGCGACCTATCCCTTTATTGAGATCCTGACCGGCTCGCTGTTGGTTCTGGCCTGGGTGCAGCACGGGATGTCGCCTGGTTTTGTGCAACATGCGCTGCTGATTCTCTTCCTGTTGCCGATTAGCTTCATTGATCTCGATACAAAGTTGATTCTAAATGTGTTGACTATTCCGGGAATGTGTGTGGGCTTGCTGTCATCACTTTTTGTGCCGGATTTGTCGCCAATTCAGTCCGGTTTGGGATTGCTGGCAGGCGGTGGCTTTCTGTTTGCTATTGGGCTTATGGGCGAGTGGCTGTTCAAGCAGGAAAGCATGGGCGGTGGTGACATCAAGTTGGGCGCAATGATCGGAGCATTCATGGGACCTGTCGTGGTTGTTGCTCTTTTTCTGGCATTTTTCCTGGCTTTGCCCGTGATCGCTATCGGATTTGGCGCCAAAAAACTGCACCTGGGCAGCAAGATTCCGTTCGGGCCCTTTCTTTCTCTTGCCGCACTGGTTCTGACTTTCTTTGGTCAGGCGCTGTATTCACAATATATGAAGTTGCTCGCTTACTTGTAGCTGCGAGGTATGATGATTGCTTTTGATGGCACGACCACGGCTGCCGTACCATCGCCAGATGGAGATATCCAATCGGAGGCGGATGCGCTGCAATGGCAGGCATTTGAACAGGTGCGCGAGTCGTTTGTCGACCTGAGCGGGGGCACGGTCGCCACTCTGATTTTTTGTGAGAAAGCGCTGCACATCGCTACCAGGCAGAGGCTCTCGCGCGCAAATTTCCGGGTGATCTGTGAGAAGTTGACAAAACTCGGCGCTGCCTTCGCCGGCTCCCTGTCGCAGCTAGATGGCTATGGCATCATCATCAATGGTATTCCGAGCGAAGATTACCGCTTCACCAGAAACCAGAGCAAGATTGCCAATGAAGTCACGTTCCCGCTCTATCTGCAAAAACGGCCGCTCGGCGTTTTGTTTGTGGATACGCTCGAAGCCGAGCATAACGCGCAGCTAACCCATCTTGTCAAAACCTTTAAAGCAGATTTCGCTTCCGGTGTGCATACACTGTGGCGCTATTACCGGCGCCAAAAAGAGAAACTGCAGGCGCTTGTCTCTGCTACCCTCGATGGCGTGCTCTTTTGCAGCATGAGCGGTCGAATTCAGTTCATCAACCATACAGCCCTGCGTCTGCTGAAAGCCAATACCCGACGGAACTGGACAGGCGAACCACTCGATGCCCTCAAGGCCGATTTTCTCATCGGTTATCTGCGGGAGGCGGTGGAGCATGGTCTGAGCGAGCTCAACCGCGTCGCCGAATTGCAGAAGAAACGTACACGACTCATTGGCACACACCTCGAGCTGCTCAAAGATACGCGCTATCAGGAAATGGGCTGGATGATTGTGCTGAGGGATATCACGCGCAACTGGCGCGACGATTCTCTGCGATCGACGCTGGCTATAACCAATCACGAAGTCAAGACTCCGCTCAGCTCCATCAACGGTGTGGTGGAGCTCCTGCTCAATCAGGAAATCGGTGGTCTGAATGAAAAGCAGACGCGCTGTCTGGAGATTGTGCGTGATGACATCGGCAGGCTGCAGCGCATGTTGAGCAAGACCCTCGATCCCATGCGGCCAGAAAACGAAGTCAAATTTGAAGATCGCAGGAAACAAACCTCGCTGGCGATGCTGGTTGATAAGGTCATCACATTGCTGCAACCATTTGCGCAAATCAAGAAGCTCCAACTTGAAAATCGACTTTCAGGCGCACTGCCTACTGTGAGCGGCGACCGCGATAGATTGCAGCAAATTATTTTCAACCTGGTCGAAAATAGTATCAAATATTCGCTGCCAGGCGGGCGCGTAGAAGTGAAGGCGGAGCTTCGTGGCAGCGAAATGTGCGTGGCTGTCACAGATGACGGGGTCGGAATCCCGAGCTCTCAGCTTGGCAATGTTTTTAAACGGTTTGTGCAGCTTGACAATTCTCCGGAACACAGCAGCCGCGGACACGGTCTTGGACTGAGCATCGCGAAAGACCTGGTCAACCAGGCGGGCGGTGAGATTTGGGCAGAAAGCGAAGTCGGCGCCGGCAGTACATTCTATTTCACAATTCCGGTTTAGTGCAATGCGAAAAAAGATACTAATCGTCGAAGACTATCTAAACATCGTCGAGATTCTTACCATGCGCCTGGAGGCCATGGGCTACGAGGTGATTTGCGCTTACGACGGCGCTGAAGGTTTGCGAAAAGCCCGCCAGTATTCACCAGATTTGATCATTCTCGATGTACTGCTGCCAAAGATGAATGGCTTTAAGGTTAGCCGTTTGCTCAAGTTCGATTCCAAGTTCAAAGATATCCCCATCATCATGCTGACCTCGCGTGAAAGCAGAGAGCATGAGGCGCTAGGATTGGAAACCGGCGCCGACGAGTATGTTTACAAATCCGATCAGAAGGGCACGCTGTTAAAGTTAGTAAACAAATACCTGCGTGAGCCCGCCCTCAGCTAATCCACATGATAGAGTATCTCAAGAAATCGGATTGGGGAGATTATTGGGACAGATGCGACATCTGCAACCATGAGCTGATCTTGCGCGGTTTTGAGGTAGTGACAGCCATGGGGTTGCAGTTCTCGCAGGAAATAGCCGATATGGCACAAACTCCGTTTCAGGAGTTGATACGCACAGATTCCGAACGTGTGAACAACGAACGCCGCGCTTGAGCTATGTTGGCTGTCTATATTAGTGATTCTTAATTGCCATGAGTTAACCCTGACAGGGTTTGAATTATATAAGAGCTGTGGAAACAGCCTCTTACCAACCCTGTTAGGGTTATTTCTCCCGTAATGTTATTCAGGAATCAAGATAATAGTCCAATTGTCAACTCAACCGCAAAGCATATCATCATATCAGATTGGTTACCGAAGAAGATAAAAAACTCGGCCGCTTTCTCGAGGGAATGGGGCTACTGACGCAAGCCCAGCTCGCCGAAGCTTTGAAACACAAACAGAGCCACAACGATGAGCTCACTCAGATTCTGGTAACCAGGGGGCTTGTCAGCAGCCGGGCGCTCTGCGCCGCCTTTGCAGATTACCTCAATATCCCTTTTGTGGATTTGGATGACTATGCCATCGACCCGGCTGTGATCGAGCTTGTGCCACGGGCGCTTGCCGAAAAGCACCGCGTATTCCCCTTGTTTCGAATCGGCAACAGCCTGACTATCACCATGGCCAATCCCGGCGATGTTCAGGTCATAGACCTGCTGCATCGCCACACCGGACTTGACATTGAACCCTCTGTTAGCCAGGAAAGTGATATCCTGCGCGCCATCAACAACCATTATGACGACACGATTGATCTCAATGACTCGTTTGACGAAGTCATTCAGAAAGCCGATCAACAGCCCACCACGAGACAGCAGAAATCTTCCATCGAGAAGCTGCGGGAGCTGAGTCCGGAAACGCCGGCCGTCAAGCTTGTGGACCTGATCATTGCCCAGGCTGTGCTCGATCGCGCCAGCGATATTCACATCGAACCGGAAGAAAGCTGCTTGCGCATTCGCTATCGCATCGACGGTGTGCTGCACGAGTGTCTGAGTCCGCCCAAGAACCTGCAGTCGGCGATGATCTCACGCATCAAGATCCTGGCCGAGCTTGACATCGCTGAAACCCGGACGCCGCAGGACGGCCGGTTCCAGATGACTGCCGGCGGCCGCAAGATCGATCTGCGTGTGTCCACACTGCCGACTGTTTATGGTGAAAATGTGGTGCTCAGGATTCTGGACAAGAGCAGCCTGGTGCTAAACCTCGAGGACCTGGGCATGTCTGAGGAAACATTCCAACGCTTCGAGAGGATCTTGTCGCACTCTTACGGCGTCATTCTTGTTAGCGGCCCAACGGGCAGTGGCAAGACTACCACGCTTTATTCAGCGCTCAATACTATCAACACGCCGGAAAAGAAGATCGTCACCATTGAAGACCCGGTTGAATACCGGCTGCCGCGTATCCGCCAATGTCAGGTAAATGTCAAGGCCGGTCTGACCTTTGCTGCCGGTCTGCGCTCTATTTTACGCCAGGACCCGGATATCATCATGGTGGGCGAGATTCGCGATTTCGAGACTGCCAAGATTGCCGTGGAATCTGCACTCACCGGCCACCTGGTGCTGTCGACCATCCACACAAACGATGCGCCCGGCGGTTTGACGCGACTCACAGAAATGGGGATCGAGCCGTTCTTGACTGCGTCCGCCACCATCGCTATCATCGCGCAGCGGTTGGTCAAGCGTATATGTGAGGAATGCAAGGAAGAGTACGCGCCCAATTCGGCGCTGCTCGAGAGCGTGGGCCTGCCGGCGAATCAACCGGTCCCGTTCTATCGCGGCGCAGGCTGCCATAAGTGTCGCAATACAGGCTATCGCGGCCGGTCAGGTATCTACGAAATCATGAACATGGATGAACATATCCGCAATTTACTGCTACAGAATGTTTCGTCAACAAACATCAAGCAGGTAGCCTTAGAGCGTGGCATGCTTACCCTGCGTCAGGATGCATTGCGCAAAGCCCGGCATGGTGACACAAGCCTGGAGGAGGTCTTTCGCGTTACCGACCCTGACTGAAACAATGATGAGAGAATCCGCACGATCGCGCTCACATCACCTCCAGCGAAAACCGTTGTATCTCGCTGTTACCCACCCAACATCACCCCGACTATTTCGACCAACCGCCGGATTATAACGCCTTTGCGGTAAATTAGGAGCGCCTGCTTTGATAACATCCTTAAAAGCTTAGGCTTAAATTAAAAGAACGTCGGAGGCAGTCGATATAATATTATCGAGTTAATTGACATGACCGACACTTCAGATAGGGATGTGATTGATATGGCAAAAGGTGCAACGATTCTGGCTGTCGATGACGAGTTGGACTTTGTCAGGACAGTCAGCGAGATTCTTGGCAAAAGTGGACATACAGTTGTGACCTCCTGCTCCGGTTACGAAGCGCTGCAAATGCTCAGCATCCGGCATTTTGACCTTGTCATACTGGACTTGATTATGCCCCTGATCAGCGGCATCGAGACCTTGAAACGAATCCACAAAATCGACCCCGGCTTGCCGGTTATCGTGCTCACGGCAGACACGAAAGTCAACACTGTCGTTGAGGCCATGAAGCTTGGCGCGTACGATTTTTTTGCCAAGCCCATCGACTGGAATAAGCTGGAAGTCGTGATCAAAAATGCGCTCACCACCCGGCAGCTCAAGACCGAAGTCCTGAACCTCAAGGGGCAGCTCAACAACAAGTATAGTTTTGACCAGGTTGTGGGCAAGAGCAGGAAAATGCGCGAAGTATTTGCCTGTCTGGACCGGGTTGTGGAAACAGACGTGACGGTTTCCATCCTCGGCGAAAGTGGAACCGGTAAGGAGCTGCTTGCGCGCGCGATTCACTTCAACGGGCGGCGTAAGAACAAACCCTTTGTTGCCGTCAACTGTGCTGCAATTCCCGAGAACTTATTGGAAAGCGAGCTCTTCGGACACGAGCGCGGCTCATTCACAGGCGCGGTATCGCGCCGGATTGGCAAGTTTGAACAGGCCAACGGCGGCACGCTCTTTCTGGATGAGATCGGGGACATGCCCATGTCTACACAGGTCAAGATCCTGCGTGTGCTGCAGGAACGCCAGTTTCAACGCGTCGGCGGGGCAGAGATGGTGAAAGTCGATGTGCGGGTTATCTCCGCCACCAACAAGAACCTGGAAGCCGAAATGAAGAAGGGTACGTTTCGTGAAGACCTGTACTATCGCATCAGTGTTTATCCCATCACCGTCCCGCCTTTACGCCAGCGAAAAGAGGATATTCCCATTCTTGCCAGATTCTTCATGGATAAATTCAACAAAGAGTATCACCGTAAGATACGGGCAATCGTGCCACGCACCATGGACTATCTGATCAATTACGACTGGCCCGGAAATGTTCGCGAGCTGGAAAATGTGCTCGAGCGCTCCTTTCTGAATTCCGGTGATGGCGTGCTGGCGCCTGAACATCTGCCCATCACCATAACCTCGTTCAAGGAAGACTTCAGCAACGGCGATAATTTTATCGACCTCAAAAAGGTCGTGTCGATGACCAACACGATCACGCCGCTTAAAGAGCTGGAGCGCGAGGTGCTGGTGCAGGCCCTAAAGCTCACCAATTATAATATGTCCAACGCCGCTACCGAGCTTGGCATTGGCAGAACGACGCTGTACCGCAAACTCCAGAAGTATCGCATCGAGTTGCGGCGTTAGGTGTGGTGCGGCGAGGGCGGCAATCGTATCAAGTTGAGTTAAAAAAGTAGCCGAGCGAATGAGACGCAATACGGAACTATTGCACTCCGGATAAGTCATGCCCTTTTTTCAATACAAAGCCATCGGCGAAGCTGGCGCCGAAGTCACCGATGTGATGGAGGCGGCAGACCCCACGGTTGTGGCCGAGCAGCTTGAGCGGCTCGGTTATCTGCCGGTTCACATCATCGAAAAGCGCCGAAGCGGTGGTCTGAAGCTGCTTTCCGGCAAAAGAAAGATCAAGCAGCAGGAACTCATCGTCTTTACCAAGCAGATGGTAACGATGCTAAAGGCCGGCGTACCTCTGCTTGCCACACTGGAAGCACTGGTGGAGCAGACCGAAAATGAGGCGCTGCGCGAGCTGCTGCGCAAGATCTATGGTGAAATCGAGAGCGGCTCAAGCTTCTCCGACGCCCTGCAGCATCATCCCGATGTTTTTTCTGAATTGTACATCAATTCGATTCATGCCGGTGAAGTAGGCGGCGCCCTCGATGCTGTGCTGGAGCGCCTGGCCCAGCTTATGGCGCATGACCATGAAACCAGGCAGCGCATCAAATCGGCGATGCGCTATCCGATGATAGTGGTTGTGTCCCTGATCGTAGCTTTCATCACCCTGATGATTGTGGTGGTGCCGAATTTCATCGACTTGTTTAACAAGATGAATGTACCTCTGCCGCTGCCCACGCGAATTCTCATCGGTATCCATGGCGCGATTGTGAATTACTGGCATCTTCTGCTTGCGGCAGTCGGCGCCGTCGGGTTTGCACTCAACCGCTACAAGAAGACAGAAAAAGGAGCGTATCAGTGGGACCGCATGCGTATTGCCTTGCCGGTGCTCGGTGAGCTTAATATGAAGACCGCCATGTCCCGCTTCACCCGCATGTTTGAGACCCTCAACAGCAGCGGCCTGCCCATCCTGCAGACCCTTGAGATTACCTCCAGGACCGTTGGCAACGCCGTGATTGGCAAGGAGCTTGAAAAGGTCTCATACGGTATTTTGCAAGGCGAGGGTTTAGCCGGCCCGCTTAGCAACAGCCGGGTATTCCCGCCCATGGTAACCCGCATGATTTCCATAGGTGAACAATCGGGCTCACTTGACGATATGCTGCTCAACGTATCGCAACATTATGACACGGAGGTGGATTACGCCATCAAGAACATGACCTCGATGATAGAACCGATTCTGACAGTGGCGATGGGTATCATGGTTCTGTTCCTTGCACTCGCGATTTTCCTGCCCATGTGGGATCTCACCAACCTGGTTCAGTAATCCGACTTTTGCAGTACAAAACTTCCGTGATGTATTTGAGTTTCCTGCCAATCCAAACCGTTGCTTCCGCATCGCATCCAAACCCAGGCGTGTCCGGGGAATTACGATAACGTAAGACGAAATCATAAGTAGTTGATCATAAATGATACTTAGCCACAAGATTCCTCCTGTAGCGAAGATGGTAAATTTCCGGACAGCTAAGACATCTGTTCCTGTCCGGCACATTGTTCCATTTTGACATCGCAGACAACAGCGACGATTGATTCGCGCCAGTGCAGAACGGAACAGTATTCCAAAACGGCACAGTTGATATTATTAATTCTTAATAATCATTGAGTTAATAGGAAAAAGCTGCCGATAACAGGAAAACATATACCGATTCGGCACATGAAGACGTGCCGGTGTATGCGAAGACGCCTGAATAGTTGGCTTAGTAAAACTATGAAATATATGAACTTAAATTACCGTTGGCTTTCTGCCCTTAGCGCTGGCATACACATTGCTTGAACAGATGCAGTTCGCTAACGAGGCCGTATGATCATCTCTTAGAGTTTTGGAGGTTTCAATGAATAATCAAAGTGGTTTTACCCTGATCGAGCTTATCATGGTCATTGTTATCCTGGGAATCCTGGCTGCGATTGCTGTTCCGCAGTTTGTCGATCTGGGTGACAAGGCGCAGGCATCACAATGTAAATCAAATCAGGCTGCGGTAGAAGCGGCGGCCTCCATTGCCTATGCCAACAATGCCCTCAACGGCAGCCCGAGCTTTCCGACAGCCCTTGCCGACAGCATGTTCCTGAACAACTCGATTCCGACCTGTCCGTTTGACGGTGACCAGATAGGATATGATGCCAGCAAAGGAACAGCTTCCTGTCCGAACGCAATTACGGAACACACACGCTAACCGATACCGATATCACAGGGTAGCAGTGAAGAGGGAAGTCACCTTTGGGCCGGCTTCCCTTCTCATTTACACATGCGACGATACACATTACAATCGAAGGAAGCTGGCTTTACGCTGCTGGAAGTGGTGACTGTGGTGATATTGTTGGGGATTCTGGCTATCGTGTTTTCAGTTAGCTTCAAGCAAACGCATTCTGAGCTGCAAACCACCAGCGCCGTCCGGATGATGGCAACTCACATCCGCTATGCGAGGGAGCTGGCCATGACCAGTGGCCAGGGTACGCGTGTTTTCATGGATATCGCCAATAACCGCTATACACTCAAATGGGCGGATGGCGCCTATCTGACCAACCCGGTTGGCGGAGGCAATTTCATCGTCAATCTGGGTGTGAAGGAATTCGGTGAGGTACAGATGAACAGCACTGGTTTCACAAACGGCAATCTGGACTTCACCACCGGCGGTTTACCCCGCAACGATGGTAATCCGTTTTCCGGTGCGCGGACGCTGGTTGTTGTGAATGATGAGGTCCGGATAGTAGTCTGGGGCAACACAGGATTGGTCGAAACTGGGCCGCTATGATGATCAAGCTGAAATCGCAAAATGGCCTGACCCTGATGGAGCTAATCCTGACCATCGCAATCATTGGGATTGTTTCTGCCTTTATCGGCGGCATCTTATACTACGAAATAACCACCTATGAAATGGTGAGCGCGCGCAAAGAAAATTTGCAGAATGCCCGCTTTGCCATCCAGGTGATGACACGTGAGATTCGACACATCGTTGAGCCGGATAGCATCTACCGTGCTGCTGTTGATTCGCTGTGGTTTCGTGAGTTGAGTGGAGATGTGATTCTCTATCATCAGAACGGTGGACAATTGCGGCGCAACAGTGAGCTCTTGCTCGGAGGCGCCACTGACTTCGGATTTACCTACTACGACAACGACGGCAACTTGATGACCTTTCCGATTTCTGATCCATCTAAGATTCGCAGAATATCATTCAACCTGACTTCACATGTACGAGGCGAACGTTTTGCAAATTATGTCACCATTACGCCCAGAAACTTTTAGCCGAAAAGAACGGCAGAGCGGTTTCACCCTGGTGGAGCTCGTTTTTGTGATCGTTTTCCTCAGTGTTGCTGTGCTGGCCAGCATGCAGCTCATGTCTTCGTCTCTGAGCGGCAGTTTCCATTCGGAGCATCTGGTGGTTGCCACAGACCTGGCCAGCGAAAAGCTGGAACAGATCATGGCGGACAAGAACAGTCGGGGATATGGTTATGTTGCACAAAGCAACT
>CAZVSL010000148.1:0-12011 GCA_964629935.1 uncultured Calditrichaceae bacterium
AACAACGAGGTCGGCACCATCCTGCCTACAAAAGATCTGTGCGCAGTCACTCATGAACGCGGCGTGCTGTTTCACACCGATGCGGTGCAAGCAGCCGGCAAGATCAAAGTGGATGTACAGGAGCTGAACGTGGACTTGCTCAGCCTGTCCGGTCATAAACTGCACGCGCCCAAAGGTATCGGCGCGATTTACGTCAAGAAAGGCGTGGAACTCGAACCGCTGATTCATGGCGGCAAGCAAGAGAACGGCTTGCGCGCAGGTACGGAAAATGTGCCCGCCATCGTGGGATTCGGCAGGGCGGCAGAATTGGCGCGCCAGGCGCAGCAAACCAGCGCAGAAACAGCGCGGCTGCGCGACAAATTGGAAGCAGGCATCCGCGAGCTGATCCCGAACGCAAAACTGAACGGCGCAGAAGACAACCGTTTGCCCAACACCTTGAATCTCACTCTGCCTGAATTGCGCGGTGAGTCCCTGGTAGTGGCGCTGGATCAGCACGGCATTTCTTTGTCTTCCGGATCTGCCTGCAAATCCGGCTCGCCGGAACCGACGCATGTGTTGATCGCCATGGGCAAGAGCGAAGAAGATGCCCATTGCGCCGTGCGCTTTTCACTTTCGCATCAAACAACCGAAACGGACATCGATGACACGCTCAAGGCGATCGCTCAGGTTTTGGAAGAGATGGAAACGACCGTTCGGTTTCTGCCGTGTAAATAGCCAAGCCTTTTCGCGAACACGCACCCTAAAAGGAAATCCGAAGCAATTCCAAGCGAGTTGTTTCGGATTTAGAATTTGGTGGCCTTTTCTCATGGTCGATGAAACTGTCTCACGCCAGGCGTATTGGTCGATGAAATAACAAGCCATTGAACATTGTTGTGCATTAAACAAAGTTGCCTTAGTTTGAATTTTCAACGACTTAGAGACGATATCGATATACATTTTGACTGGCATACATCTTGTTAAGTTATATTAACAACTTTGAAACGAATAGCCAGTATCCTAAGCACGGAGCGAACCCATGAAAGAGCTTTATTACTTTTCGAAATCAGACGTGATGATCCAGGTGCAGTATAGCAACCACTCCGGCTCTCTCCGCTATTCATCGCATAGAAAGCTGACAGAAGAGGAGCGCGATACCATCGAGCGTTATCTCATGAAGAACGTGATGAAAGACTATGCCAACATGAACCCAAAGAACCCGGATTACATGGGCATCGACTATAGACTGATAAACAGCCTGAACCAGTTTCACTCGGTTAAACCCTCAAGAGACCCGGAACAGAGCACCATACCATCGATGAATCCATTCAAGAGTCTAATCAGCAAAGATATCGACAAATCAGTAGAGCACCTTATTCACACGTCTATGTCGAATTACTACTTTGAGAAGATCGGCAGTACCATATTGGAGGCCCGGAAGGAGATCGAAGCGAATGCATCAGAGGCGACCGTACAGAAATACCGCGCGATGCTGCAGGAATTGGTAGATGCATACAACGAGTACACCGAGCGAAAAGTCGATGTTAAGATGGTGTTGCCGAGGGAGCTGTGTGATTCCATCGACGCCTATGACAAATGAGCTTGAATACGTCTTTAGCCACTGATTTACGCGGATGAAGCACGGGTTTCTTTTTTTTACCACGAAGACACGAGGGAAACATTAAGAAGACAATAGGGGTTTTGGCGACATCGTTTTGGTAAGCTACAAATCACGATTTATGTTTTCGTTTTTTGGAATTCCAATTTTCGGCCACGACTTTGTGTTTCAGTATTGATCAGTGTTAATCCGTGTCAATCCGTGGCTAAACACAAACTTTCCGTGTTTGTTATAGCATGAGTTTACCCTCCTGCATCACGCATTTGCCATCAAAATAGATGCTCGGATTTCTCATTACCCCATCCACATGAATGCCAACATCTATAGTCCCGCCAAACAGAGCATTGTTACCCAGGGCGATGTGGCAGGTCCCCAGTTTTTTTTCGTCCTCGATAGTGGCGCCGGTGATCTGCGCTTTATCATTGCAGCCGATGCCGAACTCAGCGATGTGATACGCTTTTTCGTCTCCGAAGTCGGCAAGCATGCGCTCGAGGGTCTTTGCCTCTGCACCTCCGGAGATCGATACAGCGCGACCATTCTCACCCTCAATTGTAATCGGTGTTTCCACCTTGCCGACGCCAGCGTGCGAGGCGTCGACGACATAGACGCCATGCGCGCTGCCTTCAACCGGAGCGATGAAGGCCTCGCCGCACGGCAGGTTACCCCAGTAACCGGGTTCGGTGTAGATGCCGCCTTTTCTGCCTCTGCCGGGCCGACCCCGTGCAGACATGCGAATATCTGTCCCGAGGCCGCTTGTGACGTGGATTTCCCGGGCGCTGTCGAGCAAATCACAAAGGCGATTCACCCGTTCTCTGATTGGTCGATAATCGATAACCAGGGTACGGCGAATGATGTTTTCATTCAAACCGCCGCCCATTGAAGCGACACGGGCGCCATTATCTGTGGCGGCCATACGCGCGCGGGTCCAGGAAAGCGAACGCGTGACGGGCATCAGGATGACGTCGGCTTGCAGCATTTTCTTCGCGGCTTCAGCCGGCGGTTCCTGGCCGTTGAATTCCGGAACAGGGATTTCGATCTGCGCGATGTTCTCGGTTATGGTCTGCGCCGCTTGCTTAAAAGCCTCAGCAATACGAAGCCTGTTTTCATCCGTTACGATGAGCACGCGCTCCTTTGCCTGCAGCCCAAGATTGTGTTTGAGTGCATGCAAACACGCTTCGGCTAAATCTGTCATTTCCGTACCTCGATTTGAGTTTGGAAGACAATGACAGCCTCCCCTCCTACTTTCACCCTGGCTGGCTCGCCGCCTGCAATTTCCACCTCGACGTGCGCCATACCGGGCCGTCTCATAGCCTCGCCTTGCATAGACTTAAACGCAAAGCTTCTGCCATTGTGCCTGACCAGGCCATACTTTACCAAATATGCGCCCAGAGGACCGTTGCCGTTACCCGTCACCGGGTCTTCCCCGATACCGATCGCCGGGGCGAACATCCGGCAGTGGCTGAGCACCCTGTCATCAACCCGATCTTGTGTGAATACGAAATAACCGTTGCAACCGATGTCTGCGCTGATGCGCTTTAAGACAGCAAAATCCGGTGACAACGAATGCAGAACGGATTGGCGCTTTACACCGATCATCAGCTTCGAGTGCCCGGTTGATACGATTTGCAGAGGGGCATTATCGCTCAGATCAGAAGGCGCAAGATGTAGAGCACGCAGAACCCGGTCGTGCATGTTGGCGGTGAGCACATCGAGAAACTCCGGCGTGCCTTGCGTCATTATGATGAGATAGTCATCTCCCTTTTTCACTATCTCTACGGGCAGCACGCCGATACCGATCTTGTGCGCCACCGTCTGCGCCGCCAGATTGTGCTCACGAGCGCGCACATAGTGGGCTGCAATCGTAGCATGGCCGCAGCTCGGCACTTCGGTTGCAGGCGTGAAAAAGCGGATGTGCACTGCATGGTCATCCGCCTCAGGTCTGAATAGGAACGCCGTTTCTGAGTTGTTCAGCTCGCGCGCGATGGCCTGCATTTCATCCGCCGTGAGGCCATCTGCATCCGGAACCACGCCCGCCGGATTACCCGCAAATGGCGTGCGCGTAAAAGCGTCAACCTGATAAAGTCGATAAGTCCGCTTTCTGGTCATACGTCAAAATCTCTTCTTAATTACATCTTCCGCAGAAAGGTGTCCAGCTTACTCAGACACTCAGGAAAATTTTTGCGGCCGAATCCGAGGCGAAAGTGGTGAGTATATTCATCCCCAAAAACAGAGCCCGGCAACAGCAACACGCCGGCCGTCTCCCTGATCTGCTGACAGAACACCTCCGCATTATCGCCATGCCGCAAGGTAGGAAAGGCAATCGGTCCTGCGTGTGGCGGCGCCCAGGTCAACATGTCCTCCTTCCGGACCATGAAATCCCTCAGCATAGCTAAATTTTCCTTTACCAGCGCGCGGTTGCGGTCCAAAAGATGATCCTTGTGCCGCAATGCGAGGGTCGCCAGAAATTCGGCAGGTGCGCTGTTGCAGATGGTGGTGTAATCTTTCAGCGCAGCGATACGCTGGCGCAATTCCTGATTGCGCGTGGCAATCCAACCGATACGCAGTCCGGGCAAGCCGAATGATTTTGACATCACGCCCAGGGACACAGCCCGCTCATCCAGGTCACATATAGCTGGTAGTTGATCGTCAGGCTGATACTCCAGTCCGCCATAGACTTCGTCTGAAAATAGAATGATGCCGTGCGCACGGGCGAACGCTCCAAGATGCTCCAACTCGCTTCGTGAAAGCAAATATCCGGTCGGATTATTGGGACAGTTTATCACAATAACTCGCGTATTTTTCTGAACAGCCCGTACGAGAAAATTCAGATCGAGCTGCCAGCCATCCTCCTGGCGAGTTTGCCAGAGCGTAACCTCACAACCGATGCTGCGAGCGAGTTCGTGCAAGGACTGGTAGGCGGGTGAATGCACAATGATATGGTCGTTTGCTTGCAAGGCGGCGTTCATGAATGTAAATATCGCCTCCTCAGCACCGGAGTGAACCAGTACGTGTTCCGGAGCGATATGCTCGTACAGTCGTGCGATCTCTGCTCTCAGTGCTGGATCACCTTCGGATTCTGTGTAGCCAAGATGAAGCTCCTGCAGGCGTTCTGCCGCATCTGCTTCTAAAGCCAGCAGACCCTTCACGGATAACGACTCACAATCGGACCCGCTGAGCATGTAAGGGGTGCTGAATTCATACTTGGCAAAGTAGCGTTCGATTTTGAAGTCGGGTATGCGCATGGATATTTGACTCGCTTTCGAGATTGTGTGCTATTCTTTCCATTGCTTTGCGGCTTTCCAAACAAACGTCCGCAATACTGAAGTATGGCCGCACGCCATTGCAATAGTAAAGTATTGCACTCCCTTAAGTTAAAGCATCTCTCATCGCCTGCCAGGCTATCTCAACGTCGTCTGCCCCGGTCCGCCAATTGCTAAACGCAGCACGAATCGCCGGCCGGCCTTTGTAAACAGTCTGAGTCAGAAAAACCCGGCCATCTTCGGTGAGTCGATGCAAATATCGTTGAATTTTTTCCAAAGTTACATCGCCGTGGTTCTTGTTCAGAGTAAAGCACACGACATTCAACCGCACCGGAGCGAGCAATTTGAAGTCGGTACTCTCTTCAATTTTCTCAGCCAGCAATTTTGCCATCTGACAATTGTGCTCGACGATTTCACGGAAACCATCCTGTCCGTATGCCATTAGCGCCAACCACACGGGCAACGCTCGAAATCTCTGTGAATTCTCCGGGGTTACGTGCAAAAAGTCAGGCGTTTGTCCCATCTCTCCAAGATAGGCAGCGCTATTGCGAAACACCTCCGCTTGCAATGTCTGATGTCTGGTAAATATGATGCCGGAGTCATACGGCACATTCAGCCACTTATGGGCATCGATGGTGATCGAATCTGCCTGCTCGAAGCTGTTCAACAGGTGCCGGTATTGCGGCGAGCATGAAGCCACACCACCAAACGCGCCGTCGATATGGAGCCAGAAACTGTACTTTCGACGCAGTGCCGCTATGCTATTGAAATCATCAAAGTCAGTCGTATTGACTGTGCCGGCGTTTGCGACGATGATACACGGCTCTCCCATTTGCTCCTCTAACTCTGTTTCGAGTGCATCAAGGTCAACCGCCTCTCGCTCGGGCAGCGTGGCGACCGTGCTCAGACAATCTCGTCCCATGCCCAGCATTGCCAGTGCCTTGAAAATACTTGAATGCGGCGTACCGCTGAGCACCTTGAGGTTGCCAAATGCGGACAAACCCTGCTGCGCTATATCCACGCCTTTTTTACGGCCAAGCCATTGTCGGGCCATGGCAAGCCCGCAAAAATTCGACATGGTCGCGCCTGTCACAAAAGCTCCCCTGAAACTATCCGGCAGACCAAAAAGCTGGCGTAGCAGATGAATTGTTTCCAGCGTCAGGTGCGGCGCGATCGAGTCGCCAAGGCTGGCTAGATTCTGATCCAGAACGCTCGCCAGCCAATCGCCGGCAACGGCAGCCGGTGTGGCGCCGCCGGTGACAAAGCCGAAATAGCGCGGTCCGGCGCTGCCGGAAAAACCCTTGCCATGCAAATGCATCAGCATCTCGAGGGCACGTTCGCTTCCCAATCCTTTTTCATTAAGGGTAGCCTGACTTAGCAGTCCGGCGTGCACTGCGGCTGGCCGCTCATCCAGGGTGTTTAGAAATTTGCCCGCATGCCTTAGTGTGATTTCGAGAATACGCCCGAAGCTTTCTTTTTCCTGTGATAGATTTGTTTTCAAATACCTGGCTCCCATTTATAAGAAAAATCTAATCAGCGGACGCGGCTGGCGCTGCTCGGGCTGGCGCCCAGGCGGCTGCGTGAAATAGGGACAGCATTGCATGATTCGTGCAAAGGACAGATGACGACGGGTGATAGACTCATGGTCTTGCTTCACATTAGACCTGTCTTGAGTCTGTTCTGCACTTAATGTTCTCATCGCAAACTCCTGGCAGTACACCGTAAAAATGTTTGTGTGTATTTGATCAGGATAGCGCGACTGTCAGACCTGGGCAGCATGGGCTGCTCAGGCAAGAAACGGTCGCGCTCCGTGTTCAAATCTTCATTGTAAACAAAATACAGATCATGCCGTCCGCCAAAATTATACCGAATGCGATGCTATTAAGGTACAAAAGAATAAAATAAGGTTTTTAGTTTTCAAGACCGTAAGGAGCGCTCGTACGGAGTTGAAATATCTGCTTTTAAGAGCCATCCTAGGAGGAAGTCTAAGACGGTGGTAGCAAAAAATGATGTGCAGCTACCCACACAAAAGGACATAGGGCCACGACATGTTCAAAATGTAGTGAAAACGAGAGATCTTTCTCGTTGTAAATATTAAACTTACAAATCTAAGTGTCGAAGTTGGGCTAGACTAACTCCACGTTCCTTTTTCAAATCCGCTTCAGTAAAAGCACAATCAATACAATCTTTCCGGCAACAAGAGTGAAAAATCCATGGGCTTGCCGATCAGTTTGCGGATATGCAGTATTTGCTCGATGTGACGCTCGCTGTGGCAGCATACAATTCAAGCAAGTTGCGCAACGTTACAACACCGTGCTCGGCGTGCACTCCGGTCTTGCTCCAGTCATCCTGTCGTGCGCGCTGCAAGATGGCAGAGGTAGTGACGCGCAGGCTCGAGAAGAGTTGCAGAGCGTTTTGCAACGAATTGTTATCCCCATTATTGTATTCCAAAATTTCTGCCCACACGTCCTGGTCGTACACCGCATAGCGCGAGCCGGGTTGCGCAAAAGTCTGGCGGATGCGGCCGGCGCCCATGATCTCCGAATCAGCAACGTGTAGCACAATTTCACGGATGCTCCATTTTCCCGGCCGCGGCCGCGGCCGCGTTCTTAAGTCCTCCGAGGTTAGATTCTCCAGGACAGTGCCAATGCGTTTCGGCCCTTGATCGAAGGCTGCCAGCAAGGACGCCGTGGGAATGTTGGCATACATATCAGGAAAACCGGAAGTTGAACTATGCATATTACTTTTCTCCTGACTGAAGTTCAAGTGACAAATTTTGACAGGACTGTATTGAAGTTGACAGCCGGCGGCGGAGCCAGAATGACAGCCTTGTAGTGCTATTCACAACCATCACACCAAGTAAAATTAAGCCGCACCCTGCGTAAGTATACCATTGCAGTCTTTCGTCCAGGACAATAACCCCAAGCAATATACCAAGGTGGGAACCAAATAGGTTACCATGGCCAAACTCGTCGCACCGGTTATCTCGATTATGTGGTAGTAAACCACATAGGCAACCGCTGTTCCAATCACGGCAAGAGCAATCACAGAACCGATAGCTGCCACAGAGGGTGTCGGCAACCAGAAGGGGCGATCGATCCATAGCGACAGTGGTACCATAAACAATGTCGCCATGGTAAGTTGCGCAGTTGGCGCAACAAGTGCTGGTAACCCTCTGACATTCCGGCGTGCATACACCATAGCCAAAGCATAGCTCAGGGAAGCGACCACAGCAGCAAGCGTTCCGGCAGCATTGCCATCGATGCCGGAAATTAACTCTGGATAAATTAGCATCAACAGGCCGCTAAACCCAACGACTGTGCCGATGGTCTTCATCAGAGTCAAGCGTTCGTCATCAATGAAAAAGTGGGCGATGACAATTGTAAATAAAGGCGTTGTGCCATTGAGAATCGATGCCAGGGCACTATCTATGTACTGCTCGCCCCAGCTAAATGACACAAATGGCACCACATGAGCAAGAAAGCCAAGCCAGGCAAAGTGCCTCCAGACTAACCCAAAAGGTGGAAGCTGTCTGCCGCGCAACCTGAGCAGCAGAAAGAGGAGGAGGGCCGCCGAACCTACCCTCACGGTCACCATTGAAATAGGAGGAATTTCAGCGACCGCAATCTTTATGAACAGGAATGACGGCCCCCACAGTGTGGCGAGCACAAGTAGCCAGAGCAATGTCCTGGAAGTCATAGAATCCAATGCCACGAAGTATTATTCGTTCGAAGGGCTCGTTGCGACTTTCCGTTGCGACAAATCTGTCGCACGATACAATCGAATCGCTATTTGAATCCACCCGAAACTTGCTATACGCAAACAAATACCGAATATTGTTTGCAATTATACAAAATGCTATTATATTATCCAAATTAATTGATCTAATCTAAACCATGCACCGTATTCATATAACGAAACGGGACGTCTTATGGATATTCGCCACTTACGACTTGTTAAGATGGTCGCTGAGGAAGGGAACCTGACCAGCGCGGGCAAGAAGCTCTTTCTGTCACAATCTGCGCTCAGTCATCAATTGCGGGAAATCGAGGAACGCTTTGGCACACCCGTATTTCAGCGCATCAACAAGAAGATGGTACTCACTCCTGTTGGCAGCCGTATTCTGGCAACAGCGAACGCCGTGCTTTGTGAGTTAGAACGTGTGACGCGTGATGTAGAAAAATACGTAAATGGTGAGTCGGGCATACTGCGACTAAGTACGGAGTGTTATACAGTCTACCATTGGCTGCCGCCTTTGTTGAAATCATACAATCGGCAGTTCCCGAATGTCGATGTACAGATTATGGCGGAGTACACGCGCCGGCCGAAGCAGGCTTTGAAGGATGGCAAGCTTGATGTGGCAATCGTGAGCTGTCTTTCAAAACGCTCCGACTACAGCAGCTACAAGTTCACAGAGTTATTTACGGATGAAATGGTTGTGGTGATGAACTCAGGGCACAGGCTGGCAGAAAACGGTCTCGTTACACCGCAGGACTTTGCTCAGGAGAACTTAATTTGCTACACGGCGCCAACCGAAGTCCTGGATGTCTTTCAACGGGTCTTGATCCCGGCTGGTGTTACTCCGAAGAAGGTAACGAAAATCCAACTAACAGAGGCAATCATCGAAATGGTCAAGGCCAATCTCGGAATCACCTTGATGGCAAGGTGGGCAGTGAAACCCTATTTGAAGTCCCGGAAGCTGGTCGTTTTGCCGGTTGCAAACCATGCCCTGGAACGAACCTGGTACGCTGTGACGATAAAAGGCAAGGATGAGCCACGTTATATTCAATGTTTCATTCAGCATTTGCTCAAACATCCGTTGGTGTGTTGATGTGCTTGGGTGTCAAAGGCCAATTTATCGCCCGTCGTGACCCTAACACCCTAACACATTCAACACGTAAACCCATCACTTTCAAGAGCTTGGCTTCTCAAACATCTCCCGCTCAAAACCGTTGTCAAACTTGATGTCCTCGCAAATCTCGTGAGTCCAGGCGTCCTTTTTTATAGTTGCATCCCAGTCGCTGGCGGTGTATTTGCGCCTTGCCGGCAGCTTTAAGCCCTGGACTTCTTCATATTCGACGCGCATCAAGCTGGGCTCCTTCATTTCAAAATCCATGACGGTGAACAGAAATTGGTCCACCAAATGGGTTTCGGGATTGATATAAAGCACATAGATGTCCTGCACATCGCCCACGCCTTCATCAAATGTTACCTTTACGAGATCGTAGACAACGCCATCCACGTTTTTCGTACCCTGGTATTCATGGTTGACGCCGGGGTCCATGAGCTTGAACATCATTGTAAACCAGTAGTAGTTTGTCTTGCGGGTGAAATCTGCCATCCGCAGGAGTTTTGGATCATCAAGCAAGCGACCATCCAGTGTCACCCAGGTTTCGCTGCCATCGTAGCCCTGGATGATTTCGCCTTCCAGGTCCGGAAACATCACATTCTCACGCTTGAGATAGCGTCCCCAGGACAGCTCGCCATCAAAGACATAGCGCTCGATGGAAACATCGGCTTTGCCGGCATCAGCCCGGTAAGTGTATTTGTATTCCACATCTCTGAGCGCATAAAGATTATCTCTGCCGCCGACAGACTCCACCATTTTTTCGACCAGCTCGCGGCCGTTTTTGTCCTGACTATAGCTGGCGTCAACGTTCATAAATAACGCTGCAAGAAAAACTACCATGACCTTAAGAATCAATCTTTGCATTCCTTTACCTCCATATTGTAATTCCTGTCCAATTTATTTATACATTTAACCTCAACATACAAAGATTTTATTTCTCAGGAAATGAAAACGCAGGCAGGCAAATAGTAGAAGACTGCACCAAACCTGAATAATCCAGGCTAGCTGGCCAGCCTGGATTATTCACACACCGGCATTTTACGCTCAAAATCGAAATCCTGACTTTTAGAGGGTAGGGCCGGTGTTCACGCTTCAGCGTGTCGTAACAGCCTAAAGGCTGAACACTCAAGGTATTAACCTTGCGTTGCATGAACAATCCAAGCTAGATTAAAATCCTGACCAACAAAGCCGCAGACATGGCGAAGAATCCGTTTTTGTGGAAGCCTCGCACTTGTGAACCAAATATTCGATACAGACCGGTCTTCCCACCGTTTCGCGAGCCCGGCGGATGGGCGTCAGGCTACCGGAGTAGCCTGACGTATTTGCCATGCACCCATCCTGTCCTGCCACTGTCTAACCGGAGTCTTCTCCAAATACCCTTGGTTTCCAGCAGCTCAAATCTCTGGTCCCGTCTGATTTGGGCGATTTTCAAGAACTGTGTTCCGGGCCCGGAACGCACGTTGAGTACAGTTGCCGTTACCTGCACCAACTTCTCCTGACGTGCACTACCATTGCTCTGACGACTTCCTGAGCTGCGCGAGCGTGTGGCGACACTCTCTCGCAAGCCCGAGCGGCTCCTGGCGCCGGTCGCGAATGAAAATACGACTGAAACCCGGTGGACTTCTGAGTTGAGAATCTGGTCCTGGCTGTAGCCATAGTTCAGCTCCAGTGTATTGTTGGAGATGGGCAAAGCCACACCGGCGCCGCCTGTGATCTGATTGTCATTATAGCCAAATCTGATCGGAAACATATCCACAGGCCGAATTTCGGTACCGAGATGGAGTGTTGGTTTCAAGCCGGCGATGCGGTTCACATCGGCGGCAAGAAGCACACCCTCGTGAATTTGAAAAGCCAGGCCCAGACGCATGGTCATGGGCACGCCTTCGGTCAAACCGCTATCCCACCGGTAGTCGGTGCCAATGTCCTGCAACAGCGCACCTAAAGAAACGCGATTTGTGAGCTGCATAAGCAGGCCGGCATCGAAGCCGAGGCCGGTTGCAACGTCGCTATCCAGGCTGTTGCGGATGAACTTGACATTGCCGCCCACAGAGATTCTGTTTCCCACGGATCTTCCCAGCGACACGAAGAAGGCGTTTTGAGAATTACCGAAGAAGTACTCGGGCGTCGCGCTGTTTGAGCTCCTGCCTTCGATATCGTTGATGCGCAATCCCACCCAGCTTGCACCCACTGTCAGAAAACGCTTTATGGGTAAGGCAGAGCTAACGAAATTAAAAGTGCGGTCGAAGGGCAGGTCCACGTTCATAAACTCGAACTGCAGAGTTCGAATGCGGTCCAGACCGGCCGGATT
>CAZVSL010000149.1:0-12009 GCA_964629935.1 uncultured Calditrichaceae bacterium
TAAAGTCCGATAATGACCATTAGTTACGGCAACAACTACATCAAGTGGACCCAATTGAACATGCAACAGAAGATCAAGTGGGGCGCCGGAATCGTATTCTTTGTTCTACTCAGTGGCGCCGGCCATGGCAAGACCATGGTGTCAAATGAAATCGATAGCTTGATTCTGCGCGGAATACGCCTGAGCATCGAACAATCATACTCTGAAGCCAACGATATATTTATCGATCTGCAACAGCGTTTCCCTGGCCATCCTGTCGGCTATTTTTTCCAGGCGGCGGTCGAGCAAACCCGTATGATGGACTATGAGAGATATGACCGCGAGCAGCTATTCCTTTCACTCGTCAACAAGACTATCGAACTGGCAAAACAGAAAATCGCAACAAATGATAAAAATGCCTGGAATTATTTTTACCTGGGCAGCAGCTACGGCTACCTCTCCTTCCATCGCAGCAAGCAGCAAAAATATCTCGAGGCATACCAGGCGGGCCGGCGGAGCGTGGATGCCCTGAGCATGGCCATAGCGAAAGATTCAACTCTGTACGATGCTTATCTCGGCCTCGGAACCTTCAAATACTACACCAGCAAACTCAAACGCTATTTTTCCTGGCTCCCCGTAGTGACGGATTCGAGGCGCGAAGGTATCGAGATGATCGAGCGCGCTATGAACGAGGCAAGATTCTCACGCTATAGCGCTCTCAACCTGTATTGCTGGATTCAGGTCGAGGAACAAGAATACCTCCGCGGTCTGCAGATTGTTGAATCAGTCCTGCAAAAGTTTCCTGACAGCCGCGTCTTTCTTTGGTGCGCGGCCAAGCTCAACAAGAAGCTGAACAGATGGCAGGAAGCGTCGAATTACTACGAACGCATTTTGGCTTCTTTTCGCAGTGAGGGCGTTGATTCGCCTGTCAACGAGGTTCTTTGTCGCAAGAATCTGACGCAACTCTATCTAAAACTTGAGAATCCAGACAGGGCCCGGTTTAATTGTCAGGCCGTGGATGCGATGGATTTGGATGGCGAAACAAAAAAGCGCTGTTCCAAGGCGCTCAAAGAGATGCGGGAAACTTGCTCAACAGATCTACCGGAGATAGCCGGGCACGAAATACAATGAGCTGCGCTCAGGCCTTCACAGCTAACTGACCACAGCCCGCCTCGATGTCATCACCTTTGCTCCAGCGAATGGTGACCGGTGCACGTAAATCTGCAAGTCTCTCGTAAAAGCGAACCACATTTGCCCGCGTTGGCAGCCGGTATGCAGCCAGAGTTGGGTTATAAGGAATGAGATTGACTTTGCACCAGATTCCGCGCAATAGCTCTTTTAACCGTTCAGCATCCGCCACCGTATCATTCACGCCATCGAGCAGCACATATTCAAAAGTGACCGGCTGGCGCACGGCGCGCGTATAATAGCGCGCAGCCTTAAAAAGGTCGCGCAAAGGCCACCGCTTGTTTAAAGGCATCAAATGGTTGCGAACCTCATCTGTCGTGGCATTGACAGAAATCGCAAGTTTATACTTGTGCTGCTCGTCGGCAAACTGATATATTCGTGGAATCAAACCGCTGGTTGACACCACAACGTGCCGCCGGGAGAGGTTTGGTCCATTCTTGTCGCTCCAGAGTGCGCATGCCTGCATCAAATTATCGTAGTTGTGGAACGGTTCGCCCATACCCATGCAAACAACATTGCTTATGGTTTGGCCGCTCAGCCGCTGAACCAGCAACAACTGGTCGACGATTTCACCGGCCGTCAGGTTGCGTTTGAGTCCCATGGCGCCGGTGGCACAGAACTTACAATCGATGGCGCAGCCTACCTGCGTGGAAACGCACAAAGTTGTGCGCCCGGCGTCCTCCATCAATACCGATTCGATCGCCTGACCATCATCGAGTCGAAACAGATACTTGATGGAACCGTCCTTTTCTGACTTGCGGGCCGTATCGAGCGTCAGTGTACTGATTGACGCACGCGCTTGCAGTTCATCTCGCAGTTGCCTGGATAAGCTGGTCATTTCATCAAATGATTGCGCTCCTTTTGCATACATCCACTCGAATAGTTGGCGGCCACGAAAGCGCTTCTCTCCGATGGACTCAACATAGCTTTCAAGTTGAGTCAGGTTCATCCCTTTTAGCCTGGTTTCTGACATTACTTTCTTCGTTATATTCAAAACTTGAACTTGTAATCCTGACTTCCCCGAAGGCGGTTTCACCCGTTCTTCCGAGGTTAGCCTGGTGGTTGAGCTTCAGAAAATTTAAGCAAATTCATGCATTATGCCAAACTTCAAGTTAACAAAAAACAGGCACAGATACAACATCGTTTTGAAACTGTGCCTGTTGTTAGACGTTGACTTTAACAAAAGAAATCATTAGTATCTGCACTCAAATACAGGGATGTTTTCAGAACCCACAGCCATCTGGACTTGGTACATAATGACGGAGGTTTCATGGCAGTCATCGATGCGAAAAACGACATCGAAGTCGTAGACCAGCTCAAGAAAGCAAACGACAAGATCACGGCTGAAATTGGCAAAGTTATTGTTGGGCAGGAAAAAGTTATCGAAGAGCTTCTTATTGCCTTGCTGGCCAGGGGCCATTGCCTGCTCGTCGGCGTGCCCGGGCTGGCCAAAACATTGCTCATCAGCACGCTGGCAAAAGTTCTCGACCTGAAATTCAATCGCATTCAGTTCACTCCCGACTTGATGCCTTCGGACATAACAGGAACCGAAATAATAGAAGATGATACGACGACAGGGCATAAAGCCTTTAAGTTTGTTAAAGGCCCTGTGTTTGCGAATATTGTTCTTGCCGATGAGATAAACCGCACGCCACCGAAAACACAGGCCGCTCTGCTGCAAGCCATGCAGGAGCATGAAGTTACAGCGGCCGGCCAGACCTATCAACTGGAAGAGCCATTTTTCGTGCTTGCCACACAAAATCCTATCGAGCAGGAAGGCACCTATCCGCTGCCGGAGGCTCAGCTCGACCGCTTTATGTTTAATCTGTGGGTGGACTACCCCTCGCGTGAAGAAGAAGCGCAGATCGTCAAATCGACGACCAGCGCCTATGAGGCGAAGCTGAAGCCAATGCTGGCTGCAAAGGAGATAATAGACCTGCAAAAGCTGGTTCGTCGCGTGCCAGTTGCAGATCAGGTCATAGATTTTGCCGTGGATATGGTGCGCAGAACGCGTCCGGATTATGACGATTCACCCGATTTTATAAAAGAGTGGATCCGTTGGGGCGCCGGACCGCGCGCTTCGCAATATCTTATACTGGCAGCCAAAACCCGCGCGATCCTTACAGGCCGGTCAACCCCGGAAATCGAAGACGTCAAGGCCACAGCGCGTCCGGTATTGCGCCATCGCCTGGTCACAAATTTCAACGCAGAAGCTGAAGGCGTGGGCAGCATCGACATTATCAACCGGCTTATCGACCTCGGATCATGACCAAACATAGAACAGCAGATTACCGCAAATATCTCAACCCCGAGGTTGTCTCCAAACTTTCCTCAATGGATTTACGCGCCAGATTAGTGGTGGAAGGCTTCATGACCGGCTTGCACAAAAGTCCGTATCATGGCTTCAGCGTCGAATTTGCCGAGCACCGGCAATACATGCCCGGCGACGAAATCAAGCATGTGGACTGGAAGGTTTATGGCAAAACCGACCGCTTCTACGTCAAGCAATTCGAAGAGGAGACCAATCTCAAATCTTATATTCTGCTCGATGCCTCTGCCTCCATGGGCTACAGCTCTACGGGGATCACCAAGCTGGAGTATGCGGCCCATCTTGCGAGCGCATTCGCCTACCTGATGATTCGTCAGCGGGATGCAGTAGGTCTGGTGACTTTCGACGAAAAAATCCGGCGTTATTTGCCGCCGCGCTCCGTAACCACCTATCTGAATCAAATTCTGCTTGAGCTGGACCAAACCAAACACAGCGCCAAAACCAATCTGGCTGCGGCCCTGCATCAAATGGCAGACCGCATTCAGCGGCGTGGCCTGATCATGTTGTTTTCTGATTTGCTGGATGATCCGCAAAAAGTCATGTCCGGTCTCAAGCATTTTCGTTACCAGAACAATGAAGTCATCGTATTTCAGATTTTGGACCCGCTCGAACTTTCCTTTGATTTCGGAGAGGACGCCGTTTTTCGGGACCTTGAATCCGGCGAAGAGCTCAATACCCAACCGTGGCACATTCGACAAGAATACCGGAATCAGGTGGCAGAATTCAATCAAACTTACAAAAAATTCTGCCGTGAACGGCAAATCGAATTCGTCTCCTTGACAACCAGGACCACGTATGATCGAGCCTTGATCAAATATCTGCTCAAGAGAAAAAGACTCGCCTGATTTTGAATAACTCACAACTCAACAACATGGCTGCCGGCTGCTGCCTTGTCTGAGGTCAGCCTGTTGGTTCGGCATCAGGCGGAAAAGAAGCAAAGCCATCAACGCTTCAGGCTAAGCAGAGCGGTTCGCACACCTCCCACTTCCCTTTTCATGATTCGATTCCGTAGTGCAGTGTGTAATGCATGGCATTTTTACATATTTCAACATGTCAGCTTGATACCTGCCTGTCATTTTCAGCCTGTCCGTGCCTCTCGCCATGCATCGCATACACAACTGTATTCATTGATCTTAAGGAATCAACCGACTTAGCCCTCTGTAGCGAAACTGGTGCTGGTATAATTGTTGAATAAAGCCCGAGCAAGATTACAGGTGAAATTTTTGAACCCAGGACAGGGAGAACAAAATGCAGTCATCATCTCAGAAACAAGCCAATTTTTTTGTGATCGCCTTTTTGGTGTCATTTGCCTATCTGCTTATCATTGTCTTGCTCGATAAAGGTTTGGTCTGAAACCAAGTTGGTCCTCCCTTATGTGCAATCAGATAGCGTCTGATTGGCAGCCGCAAGGGGCAGAGTGCATGAGTGACTCTGCCCCTTTTTGCGTATCACTCAGGTCAGTCTCAATGCAAATTAGCTGGTAACACTTTACGCTTGCTTTCCTTCCGCGTCTCTGTTATCTTCTATGAAAATCGAAAAGGGTGATGTATGGCAACACCAGAAGGTACCGAACGCTATTTTGCGCGCATGGTAGACAAAAAATTTCCGGAACATGCCATCAGAAGGTTTGGCAAGACCGGTTTGCAGGTAAGCAGCATTGGCTTTGGCGGTTACCGGGTGCATTACAATTCTATCGAGCATGCCAGAGCTCTGCGCTATGCCTTACTGAATGGCATTAACCTGATCGACACCTCGAGTAATTACACCGACGGTGGCAGCGAGATGCTCGTTGGCAACCTGCTGCAAGAGATGTTCGAACGCGATGAGCTCAAACGCGATGAAGTGACAGTGGTCTCGAAAGTCGGTTATGTTCAGGGACGCAATCTGCAGCTTGCACAACGCAATGAAGCGGATGGCCAGCCATTCCCGGAAATGGTCAAATATATGGAGGGCTGCTGGCACTGTATCCACCCGGATTTTCTCGAAATGCAGTTGAGCATGACGCTGGAACGCTTGCGTCTTTCTGCGCTGGATATCTACCTGTTGCATAATCCGGAGTATTATCTTTCCGACCGCAAGCATGTTAACGGCGGTGATAGAGAAGCAGCACGCTCAGAATATTACCGGAGAATCCGCCAGGCCTTTGCATGGATGGAAGAGAAGGTCGCGGAAGGCAAGTTCAAAGCTTATGGCATCTCATCCAACACCTTTCCATATCCGGCGGACCACTTCGAGTTTACTTCTCTGGAACAAACTCTGGCTCTGGCCCGGGAGGTTGCTTCCAACCACTATTTCCGCGTCGTACAATTTCCGTTTAATTTGTTTGAAATTGGGGCTGTCACGGAAGAAAATCAGCGGGAGAGTGCGAAGTCATTCCTCAAGCTCGCGCAAGAAAACGAGTTGGCAACACTGGTCAATCGCCCGCTCAACGCTTCTTTCGAAGGCAGTATGGTTCGGCTTGCCAGCTTTCGCGAAAGCAAACCCAAAGAAGTTCTGGACGAGTTTCATAAAAAACTGACATCTGTACAGCGTCTGGAACAACAATTCAAGACGGAAATGGTTTCCAAACTGCCGGAGCAAGGGCGGGAAACTCTGAGCAAAGTCTTTTCCCTGGGTGCACAGTTACAGGAGGCGCTCTCTTTGTTTGAAAGCTGGGAGCACTGGGACCATGTTAAGCAAAACATCGTGATGCCCCAGACATTCTCGGCACTGCAATATGTCGCGGAGCAGATCAAAAATGATGCAGAGGTGACGAAATGGTCCGAATCCTATGCAAATACACTTATGCAATTTCTGGACGCCATATCCAGACATTACGAAAATGACGCGCAAGAGCGTACCATCAAACTTGCCGGCAAGCTTAAGAGCCTGGAGCCGGAGCTGGCCTCATCGGAAACCCTGTCACAGATGGCTCTGCGCGTATTGACTTCGGTACCAGGCATTGACTGTGTGTTGCTGGGGATGCGACGCACACCCTATGTTGAAGACGCGCTACAGGCCATGAAAGCTGCGCCGCTTTCCGCTGCTAAGGATGTTCTGATCGATTTCAATCAAAGTTAATGTTTCCGAACTACAAAATCGGTCCGGAGGCGATGCGCTATTTCAAACTTGCCTACGAACATCAGATGCAGGGTGAGTTTGAGAAAGCAGTCTTGTATTATAAAAAATCGCTCGAGATCGAGCGCACCGCCGAAGCCCACACGTTTCTTGGCTGGACCTACAGTTTTATGGAGCGTATTGCAGAAGCTATAGAGGAATGTCACAAAGCAATAGCAGTGGACCCGGAATTCGGCAATCCGTACAATGATATCGGCGCCTATCTCCTGCAGCTTGGCAAGCTCGAGGCAGCCATCCCGTGGTTCGAGAAAGCCAAGCACGCAACACGGTATGAGAATCCGGAGTTTGCTTATTGTAACCTTGGCAAAGTGTACGAATTGAAGGGCTTATGGCCGCTTGCCATGGATGAATACGAACAAGCCCTCAAGATTCGTGCGGATTATCCTCCCGTAGTTGCCGCGTTCACGCGACTTCAGGTTAAGCTCAACTAATCTGAAAAATTCATAAACCTGGCTTAATCCTGCGGTAAGACTTCAACAGATATGGCCTTAGGCTAAGGGGCTAAGAAAATGAAAGCTATTGTTATCACACAACCGGGGGAACCCGAAGTGCTGCAAATGCAGGAGGTGCCGGAACCCGAGCCATCTGCTCACGAGCTGCTTGTTCGGGTACAGGCAACTGCGCTCAACCGCGCCGATCTCCTGCAGCGCCTGGGACAATACCCTGCCCCCACGGGCACGCGCGATGACATCCCCGGGCTGGAGTTTGCGGGAGAAATCGAGCAAATCGGCGACAAAGTTACCACTCACAAACCCGGTGACCGCGTAATGGGCTTGCTGCCGGGCGAAGGCTATGCAGAAAAAGTCGTCTCGCATGAACGTCTGGCCATACCCATTCCGCAAAACTTGAGCTTCGAAGAGGCGGCGGCCATTCCCGAAGTGTTCCTCACCGCATTTGACGCGCTCTTCCTGCAACTACGTTTGCAGGCCGGCGAAACTTGCCTGATCCATACCATTGGCGGCGGCGTTGGTCTGGCTGCGCTGCAACTGGCTAAACAAGCGGGCGCAACTGTGTTTGGCACCTCAAGCTCCGATGATAAGATTTCGCGGGCGCACAGAATGGGGCTGGATTTTGGTATCAATCATCAAGCACATGATTTTGAGCGAGCCATACTTGCCGAGACGGACGACCGGGGCGTCAACGCCATCCTCGATACGGTGGGCGCCCCGTTCTGGCAACCAAACCTCAATTGTCTGGCTGTAAAAGGGCGCCTTATCCTGGTCGGCATGCTCGGAGGAGCAAAAACTGAGATTGCCTTATCTGATATTCTCACCAGGCGCATACGCGTCATCGGAACTGTGCTACGCCCCAGACCGCAGGAAGAAAAAGCATATCTGGTGCAAAGATTTATCGAACGCTGCCTGCCGCTTTTGGCATGCGGAAAAATCAAACCCGTTGTTGACCGCACTTTTGCACTTGCTGAAGCAGCCGAAGCACACACATACATGCAAGCAAACAAGAACTTTGGCAAGATCGTCCTGACCGTCACCAACTAACCAGCCTCATCCAATGCACAAATACTATCTCTCTGTTCTTTTCTCCCTTGTAATTTTATCCGGTTGTGCAGTGCTCAATGAAGCACTGCAGGAATCGTTCGAAAAACCTCGTATTTCCTTTGCAGATACACAAATCGAATCGCTGTCTTTCGAAGCAATCGGGCTTGCTTTTGATCTGAAAGTCGAAAACCCAAATCCGATTTCGGTTTCGATGGCGGGATATGATTATGATTTCTTGCTGAATAACCGTTCATTCATCACGGGCGAGCAGCAAGAAAAAGTTGAAATCAAAGCCGAAGATGCAAATATTGTTCGGGTTCCGGTAACGCTCAGCTACAAGAACATCTACGACGCTGTTTCGGGACTGGCCGGCCGCGATGAAGCGCCCTACCGGATCGAACTTGGTTGCTCTTTTGAATTGCCTGTATTTGGATTGCAAAGAATACCGGTGACGCACAGCGGAACTGTGCCCCTCCTAAGGCTGCCCAAAGTCAAAGTTGCTGATCTGCAATTGAACAACCTCAGCGTCTCCGGAGCAAATCTAGTACTGCAGGTCGAAATAGATAATCCAAACAAATTTGATTTCCTGCTTCAAAACATCAAGTATTCGCTCACCATCGCAGACCAGCAATGGCTCAACGGAGCCCAGGAACAAGACCTGCAGGTTGCATCCAACGGCAAAGGCGTGCTGGAATTTCCGATAAAACTAAACTTCTTTGAAGTGGGCAGATCGGTTTTTGGCATGCTGACCGGAGACTCACCACTTTCCTATCACCTGACCGGACAACTGGGGATCAACCCAAATCTTTCTCTGATAAATGAAATACGCATTCCGTTTGACCAGACGGGCGAGATAGCTGTGAGGAAATAGCTGTTTGTATTTGCTTTGGTTCGACGGGCTTGCATGATTCATGACTGGGTCATAATTCATGCAAGCCGGGGAAAGAAGGATATCAGTAGTTGGTGCTGGAAAAGTTTTGCGTCACATAGAAAACTTCGCTGTCGCCAAACATGGAGGGCACGGCGCCAACGCCGACGAACTTAAAGCCGTGGTTCAGAATGTTATTGCGATGCGGCGCACTGTTTAACCAGCGCCGCACGAGGTCACGCGCGAACTGATGATATGTGTATTGTTTGCCCTCATTACGCCAACTATACCGTTTCGGCTCATTGACGCCTGTGAGTCGGAAGACGATTTCCTGCTTTTTTTGTGCCGGGTGGATTGCAATGTTCTCGCCGCCAAACCCGCCCTTGATGCCGACTTTGTGCAGCCGCTTCTTGACCGTCGCGTTTTCATCGACCGGCGACCTGTGATCGAAGTAGTCCAGTTCTGCCATTTCTTTGGAATGAAGACGCGCAGCGTTCTGCAAACGCCAGTCATATTGAATCTTAGAGAGACCCAGCCGGCGTCGTTGTCGATTGGTCTCGTGGAAAACTGCCCATTCAAGCAATTCCAGGTCCAGCGAATCAAATGTAACTGTTTCACTGAGCACAGGGCTTGCTGTCATTTTTTCGACTGGCAGCCGGTAATAATACGGCGCAGGCTTGCGCTGTGAACAACTGAAAAGCAGGGCCGCCCCACACACAAAAACGAAAAATGTAGCTCTGAACCTGACCATCTTACTGTGTTGGTTTGATGAATATTGCAGACTTAGATTTCTTGACGGGAAGAGTGTTTTTTTAAACCTGTAATTATAGTATAATACCGAATAAAAAATATTCCAACAGAAAATTTACACTCAGTTGATTTATCGAACCGGCAGAGCCAAAATATTAGAGTTTAATTCACTCATTAACGATTCGTAATTTTGTCCCGGCTGGCCACGCCCGGCTCACCACAGGACGGCAAGCTTTCCGGTAGCCTCTTGCCCGTTAGCAGTAACGTAGAATATGTATATCCCTGAGGGCACAGTCTGCCCCTCCTCATCTCGCAAATCCCACGCAACGCCGCCATTGCCGTCCGTTTCCTGCAGGCTCCGCACCAGTCGCCCGGAGAAATCGAGAATCCGCACCTTTGCTTCGCGGGTAAGTCCTGCGATGGTGACGAAGCCGGAACCGGAATCGGCGCGGTAAGGATTTGGATAGGCCAGAACCTGAGTCAGATCATCGCTGCTGAAAATCAGCGCCGCCGTATCACCATGGCCGAAACGAATCGCGCCGCCTGACTGACTGCGCAGGTTCTGAACTCTGAGCACATACTCCTTGCCAAATGGTCCAATCGGAGCCGCGGGATCTACTGTCAGCAGAACCGTCTCAGGTCTGTCCTGCAAAGTCGTTGCGCTCAGCACACGTACGAAGGGCTCAAACAGATAGTTGTTCGTGTTTGACACAGAAGCCGGCGCCATCGGTTCGCTAAATTCGAGCCTGATGGTATTGGCGTCTTGCAGGGTAGCGCTAACAAGATGCGGCGCACGGGGTTCCGCAGCGACATCAATCGTCGTCGTGTTCCGGATTGTGTCCAGCGGCGTGCCGTTGTGGTCGGAGACGTCATGCACCGAAACCGCGTGCTGCCCGGCCGTGATTGCCCGGGTAAAAGTCAACACTACCTCGCGCCCGGACCGGTTTACCACAGCGGACGACGCTGTTCCCAGACTCACGCTGGTATAGTTGGTCTGGTTAGCAATACTGCTACCCATTGGCTTGCTGAAACGAATCAACACCTGGTCTGGTGGTTGAAATGCGCCGTCTGCCACAAAGGGTCTGGAGGTGGGCGTCACCCGCAGCTTGCGGGTTTGCCGGCTTTCCACTGGCGTGCGGGAAGAATCTATCGCCGTCACAGCATACCAATACGCCACGCCGGGCGAAACAGAGCTATCCAGAAATCGCGGTGTTGTAACGCTGCCGAGGGGCTGTAGATTTGCTTCGGAAGCACCGCGATAAATCCGGAAGCGCGGTGCGCCCTCGCCATGCTGCCAGGCCAATTCTACGAGCGTGGCGTCAAGAGGTCTGGCGGCAAAACCGGTTGGCGTTCGCGGGCCGGTGAAGCGGCTGAGAAAACGGTAGCCCTGCACAGATTCGCCAGTGTTGAATAGAAACTCATTATCGCTATCGCCATCAAAATCACCAACTACAGTTGCGTTGCTGCGCGCCGGCGTGGTGTGCCAGATTACCTGATATTCTCCTGCCACCGAATCATAATCGACAATGTAGAAGTCCGGGAACACATGAATGAGAATCTCCGGCAGGCCGTCATTGTCCACATCGCCTGAAGAAACGCCGCTGTCAAAATCACGAGGCGACAGGAAACCAAAAAAAGCTTGTTGCCACACCGGCTGATAGCTGTCGTCAGCATCGGATTTGTAAACGCGATAAAGCCAGTGGCGGCTGTCAAAGACGCTTTCAAGATTGAGATTTGGGTCTGAGTGGCATCCGGCCACAAATTCCTCGATGCCGTCGCCATCATAATCGCCATGAGTCAGATAGTCCGTGGCATCGAGCAAGGGTAGCCGCTCACTCCAGGTCAGGCGTGAGCGATCGTTGGTACTGTTTTCGTAAATATAGAGATCGCCGTCTGCGTCACCGTGCAAGATGTCGAGTGCGCCGTCGCCATCGAAATCTGCGATCTCGGAGTGAGGCACACCAACAGCGTTGCTGCCGCCGGTCGGGTTAGGGAAGGAATCCACGCGCGTGTACTTGTTTTGCCCGAGCGTCTCCCAAACCGTGTACACATCGCGCACGCGCAAGATGATTTCCCCTTCGCCATCCTGGTCCAAATCCGCAAAACGGCTGCCCCATGCGTCGTCGTCCATTTGCCACTTAATCTGGTGCGGGAAGGCGTCCGACTCTGTGGCTTCAAATACAAACGTCTGTGATGCGCGCCCGGCCAGAATCTCAGCAAACCCGTCGCCATCAGAATCACCCCAGTCGCGCGGGATAAAAAGCTCGGTGGTGGCAAATACT
>CAZVSL010000150.1:0-11998 GCA_964629935.1 uncultured Calditrichaceae bacterium
CCCCGACACTTGTCGGGGCCAGCTTTTCGCAGCACTTTCTGCGAAAGGCTTAACACTCTGAGAGGCAGCCTGAAGGCTGCACTACGTACTGACTCACCAATCCCCAGCCACCAGAAGCACCCAAATAGGTTGCTTTTAATGCACAACTTGTTAATTTGGAGTCATCAAAAAGTGTTTAATCCATTAAAATTCGAGGGAGAAACAACATGGCCAGAAAAACCATTAACGTCGGCGGGGAGATTATCGAGGTGCCCGACGTTCCAAAAGGGTGGCTGATAGTGGGAGTGGTGGGCGTACTGGCGCTGATCTTGATCTTCACGTCTTTCTATACTGTCGATGCAGATGAAGTGGGTGTCATTCAGCGCTTCGGAAAGTATGTCCGCACCACTGAGCCGGGATTGCATTTCAAGATTCCTTTCGGCGTTGAGACTATTCAGAAAGTGCGAGTACAAAACGTGTACAAGGAAGAGTTCGGATATCGGACGGCAGACGCCGGCGTCCGCACTGAGTATGCCCGCGGCAGCTACGAAGATGAAGCGCTCATGTTAACCGGCGACCTGAATTCCGCGGTGGTGGAATGGATCGTGCAGTATCGTATTCAGGACCCGGTCAAGTATTTGTTCAATGTGCGCAATGTCGAGGAGACCCTGCGCGATGCCTCCGAGTCTGTCATGCGGCTGGTGGTTGGCGATCACAGCGTCGATGAAGTGATCGTCCTGAGCCGCCAGAAGATCGAGGACGAGGCGCATCAGCTCACACAGAAAAAGTTGAACGAGTTCGACATCGGCATCGACGTCGTAACCGTCAAGCTGCAGGACGTGAACCCGCCAGAGCCGGTGCAGCCGGCATTTAACGAAGTGAATGAGGCGCGTCAGGAGAAAGAGCGCATCATCAACGAAGCGCTGGAAGCCTACAACAAGGTGATTCCGCAGGCCAAGGGACAGGCCGAACAGACCATCCGCCAGGCCGAAGGCTATGCCACCAACCGGGTCAATCGCGCCCAGGGCGACGCTGAGAAGTTCCTCGCGGTGTGGCGCGAGTATTCGAGGGCGCAGGATGTCACCCGCCGGCGCATCTATTTGGAAACCATGCTGGAGGTTCTGCCCAACCTGGATAACATTTATGTTGTTGATGAGGGCCAACAAGGCCTGGTGCCCTTGCTGCAGCTCGCAAGAAAGGAGGCCGCGCAATGAAATCACGAAATATTGTCATGACGATTGTCGCTGTCATCGTGTTCGTGACGTTGAACAGCGCTTTTTACGCAATAGATGAAACCGAGCAGGCTATCATTTTGCAGTTTGGCAAGCCCATCGGCGAGTCGATTCAGGAGGCCGGACTCCATTTTAAACTCCCGTTTATTCAGGACATAAAACGCTTCGATAAGCGGGTGCTGGAATGGGACGGCGATCCGAATCAGGTGCCGACTTCTGATAAGAAATACATCTGGGTCAACACCTTTGGCCGCTGGCGTATTGTGGACCCGTTGAAGTTTTATCAATCCGTACGCGGTGATGAGCGCGCCGCTCAAAGCCGTCTCGATGATCTTATCGATAGTGCAACGCGGAACTTTCTCAGCGAGAACCTGCTGATCGAAGCGGTGCGCAATACCAACCGCGTCCTCAGAACCACCATCGAAGACCAGGAATCGAGTTTCAGCGCCGAAGTTCGCACTGTTGAAATCGAAAAAGGTCGCGAGGAAATTACCGAGCTGATTCAAAATGCGGCGGCAGAGGCCATGCCCGAATTTGGCATCGAGCTTTTGGATATGCAAATCAAACGCATCAATTATATCGACGAAGTGCGCGAGAAAGTGTATGAGCGCATGATCTCGGAACGCAAGCGCGTTGCCGAGAAGTTTCGCTCCGAGGGCGAGGGCCGGCGCGCCGAAATCAACGGTGAGCGTGAAAAAGAGCTGCAGCGCATCACCTCGGAAGCGTATCGTACTGCGCAGGAGATAGAGGGTAAGGCAGACGCAGAAGCAACCCGCATCTACGCCAGCTCCTTTAATCGCGACCCGGATTTCTATTCATTTATTCAGACCCTGGAATCATACAAGCAAACCATGAAAAAGAACACCACCGTGATCATCAATACCGACAGCGAGTATCTCAAGTATCTCAAAAATATTCGCTGATGCAACCGAAGGTGCTGCTGATCGTCGGGCCCACCGGCATCGGCAAGACCGACGTGTCCTTGCGTATTGCAGCGCGCGCGTCGTGTGAGATCATCTCCGCCGACTCGCGTCAAATCTACAAATATATGGATATCGGGACAGCCAAGCCCTCGCGGGAGGAGCTTGCCGCTGTCCCGCACCATTTTATCTCCATCAAAACGCCTGACGAAACCTATAGCGCCGGTGAGTTCGGCGAAGATGCGCGCCGATGCGTCGATGATATTTTTGCACGGGGCAGGCTGCCGTTGGTTGTGGGCGGCTCCGGACTCTATATTCGCGGCCTGGTGGATGGCTTCTCCGGCCCGCGCGTCGCTGACGCAGGTGTCAAAGCACGCTTGCGTGAGCAGCTTCAAGAACAGGGCCTTGAATTCCTGTACGCCCGTCTGCAAGCCCTCGATCGTGAAACCGCAAGCCGTCTCAATCCCGGCGACACTCAGCGCATTTTGCGTGCACTCGAGGTTCAGGAAATCACGGGCAAACCATTCTCTGATCACCTCAAGTCTAAATCCGAGCCTGCCGATTTCGAGCCGGTATTTGCCGGACTGACCATGGAACGGGCTGAGTTGTATGAGCGCATCGAACGCCGGGTTGACAGGATGCTGGCGATGGGACTGGTGGCGGAAGTGCGCCGGTTACGGCAAATGGGATATGGCCCGGAGTTGAACGCCTTGCGCACCGTCGGCTATCAAGAAGTCTTTCTGTATTTGCGGGATGAACTGAATTATGATGACATGGCTGCGCTCATCAAGCAGAAATCACGCAACTACGCCAAGCGGCAGCTTACCTGGTTTGGCAAAGATGAGCGAATCGTGTGGTTTGATGTTGGTGAGTCAGACGTGGATGTCGTTGCCCGGCAAACAATCAGGTTGCTAAATTGAGGGCCGATGCACACTTTTCGTGGCAAAGTTTTATTGGCCGCGGATTCACAATGATAAGCCGGATTTGTTTTGACAAGCTTTTGACATTGAGCAACATAAACCAGGCAAAAATCAGTGCAAATCCGCGTTCATCCGTGGCTGAATCTCAAAGCATCTCATGTCTGTGGGCTCCGTTGCTTATGCTCAGTCTTCTTCCCACCTTTCTCTGTGGCGATTTGCCTCTTCCAGGGTTTTGAACTTGATCACCCCACGCCCAACTGGCTTGCGTGGCCTCAGTGTGCGGCTAAGTTTCATGGCTTTGGATAACCTGGCCCATGGATCGGGCGTCAATTCTTGCAGATGTTTCTCTGCTTCTTCGAGGGTTCGGTATTTGTAGATTGGCATTTCAGGGACCTCCGTTTTTCATCTTGCTCTGCAGCAGAATAACGTCAGCCTTATCTTGTGGTCGCACAGTTTCAGATTTCATTCTTATCAGCATTTGCTTCGTGGCAACCCTAATCTCCCGACCTGCAACTTCAAAAACTTCGAACTCGATGTCATCGAAATCGAATGCTGAACCAATACGAAACATGAGATCGATATAGTATTCATCCGGACATGCATACCTGATCACAGGGTATTCGATGTCACCCGACGAAGTGAGTTTTATGTCATCAATAGAAGCATCATCAAATATTGACTTCAAAGCATTACGAAGCTTGCCAAGATTTTTCCGGTCGGGTCTGACGAAGACATCGATGTCCTGAGTCACGCGGTTTACGCCCTGCAGTATTACGGCCAGGCCTCCGACCAGAATGAAGTCAACGTCATGATCTACAAAGGCTGCCAAAACTTTTTGAAAGCTGGAAGTTAAGTCCTTCATATCAGCAGAAATGTAGACCTTCGTTGGCGGAAAATCAAGTCATAATCTGTTGCTCCGCTCAAACAATTTGTGCTTGCATTTATAGGCTGTTTTTGCTTAGATTCCGTTGTTTGATGCACGTGACAAGCGAATGTAGCTCAGTTGGTAGAGCGTCGGCTTCCCAAGCCGAAGGTCGCGGGTTCGAGACCCGTCATTCGCTCTGAGGTAATCCCAGTATTATCAATGCAATGGCCTCCGGATTCGGAGGCCATTTTTTTTAGAAATGGGCAAAAAGGCGCCGGATTCCCAAACGAAAATCGCAATTTATCGGAGTAGTGTTGTTTAACGCCACTGTGTAGGTCCGCACAAATCCCTTGAATTCCGCTCACCGTTTTGCTAACTTCCCGCGTCTTGCATTTAACTTTTGCAACACCCTCAATTTCACTCACGCCCATTCCGATAAGGAAGCGGAATGAAAGCTGCAATCACCTCTGTTTCTAAGGCATAAGCTATGCGTGACATAAACACAGTTCTGCTGCTTGCCTTGGCCAGTTTTGCTGCCGGCCTCGTCGCCTGCCGTCAAACGCCGCTGGACCCCTATTCGCAGGAAGCGCTGGCCGGAGACTATTCCCTGGTTTCGTTTACGGATAAACGTGAGGATACCCATTTTCCCGCCGGCATCCCCGTCTCCGTGAGCAGCAACCAAAGAGTCAGCCTGACCGGTGGGCTGGACTTGCACGCGAATCGGTTCTCCCTTTTCAGGACCTGGAAGACATACGGCCCGGATACACTACTGTTTGAATTTACTGAAGTCGTCAATGGCTTTTACATGATTGATGATGAAGTGTTCAGAGTGCTGGAAGACAGCACCGGTCGTACGGACGCCATCCCAATGATGGTGACCGTCGAGGGCCTGGTGCTGGAGGATTTCGAGTTCAAGTTTGTCTTCTTTAAGGAGAAATAGCCGCAACGTCGCTCCCGGGCAGCTTATCCGTCTGACAGGGGGGGCACACCCCGAACAGGAATGTCATTGATTCACTCGCCGAAATAATGCCGCCGGATTCTCTTTAGCGGCAAGCCACTGAACTTTCTCGCCGGAAGCCTTTCCTGGTCCTTCATTTATCGGTGATTTATAGCTTGCGCAACTGCTAACAATTTGTTATATTTAAGGTCATTTTTATGCAGGGGAACGGAAACCATGAAAATTCGTGCTGCAAGTTGTGTCCTTTTGCCGGTTTTCTCACTAACATTTTATGTGGTCGCCGCGGCGCAGCCGGTTGTCGAGCACATAGACCGCTTCAGCTCCATCGACTGGAGCCAGAGAGTGGTGCGGGCTTATGGCAGCAGCACCAATCAGCTCGCCAACAGCGATCGCAGCAAGCGCATTGAGACGCTGGAGGCCGCAAAAGCTGATGCTGTACGAAAACTGCATAAGGCGATCCGCCAAATCGTCTTGAACCGCTCAGCCACTATCGCGGGCGTCGTGGCTGAGGATGCCGTGTTTCAGCGTCAGATTCAGAAATTTGTGCAGGGCTACACCATAACGGACACACGCTCGATGTCGGACATGTCCGTGGAAGTGGAAGTACAAGTACCAATCCCTGGTGGTTTGATGGATTTGATATTGCCAGACCTTACCGGCAAGGGTGCGCTGAGATTGGATGACACGCCGCGCAGCCCGCTGGGTTACCTGCCCTGGCCTGAGTGCCGGGCTGTGCCGGAGGGCGTGGAGCTGATCATCCCGTCGCAAGGTCTGGTTTCCTACCACGGCGATCCCTATACAGGCCTGATTATCGATGCCCGTGGTCTGGCTGTGCAACCGGCGCTGTTGCCGCGCATCCTGAATGAAGCGGGCGAGGAAATCTACGGCGTGCGCTATGTAGGCCGCGACGCGGCAGTTGAAAACGGCCTGGCGGCATATCGCAAAACCATGCAGGAAGCACTGCGGGACGGTCGCGCCGGCAGTGAGCCGTTCGTGATTTGTGCCACGCAGGCGTCCGGAAAAACTAAGACCGATGTGGTGGTCTCGGCCAATGATGCTGTTTTGATCCATGCGGCGGCAGTGCGCCACAATTTTTTGCGATCGTGCCGGGTGGTGTTTGTTATCGGTCCCGAGCCACACTGATTTACCACCAAGACGCTAAGGGGCGAAGGTTCACCAAGAAAGTGAGCTGAAGAGTCACAGAATGACGAGTCAAAGTTGATTTTTCAATCTATCTTTATTCTTGGACTATCGTTACAGAAGTCACAGACTTAGTGTTTTTTAGCATTTGTAGTGATCAATTATAGTAGCTATGAAAATTGTTGCAATAGATAATGACAGCACAGCAGTGGAGCTTGGCCTCAGAGCCGGCGATGAAGTGCTGCGCATCAATGGCAATCCCGTGCGCGATATTCTGGACTACCGCTTTCTGGTCTCTGATGAGAGATTGGAATTAGAAGTCATGCAGGCGGGAGAGAAGCTCATCTACGAAATCGAAAAGGAGTACGATGATGATCTCGGTCTGCAGTTCGAAGACATTCAGATTCGCTATTGCGGCAATGATTGTCCCTTCTGTTTTGTGGATCAAAATCCCGGCGGCATGCGCGCTTCGATGTATTTTCGCGACGAGGATTTTCGGCTATCTTTTCTCTCCGGTCATTATGTCACGCTGACCAACCTCTCCAAACGCGATATGGACCGCATCGTGCTGCAGCAGCTTTCACCGCTGTTCGTCTCTGTGCACGCCACAGAGCCTGATGTCCGAAAGTTCCTGTTCGGGATTGGCCATGATGACCGCCTGCTGCCAAAACTGGAATTTTTGACGCAAAGCGGCATCGAAATTCATACGCAGGTTGTGCTATGCCCCGGCATCAATGATGGCGACATTCTCAAACGGACAATTTGGGATTTGGCGGAATTTCTGCCCAATCTCAAATCCGTCTCCGTGGTGCCCGTCGGTCTGACGAAGCATCGAAAGGGCTTGCGCCGGCTTGAGCCGGTGACGCCTGCGAGTGCAGCGACGTATCTCGATGTCATCCACGGTTACGCTGACGATTTCCGCAAGCGCACGGGTGAGCATTTTGTCTATGCTTCTGACGAATTCTATCTGATGGCCGGCCTGCCCGTGCCGCCATCCGCGAGCTATGACGGTTTTTATCAAAAGGAAAATGGCGTGGGCATGGTACGTTACATGCTGGAGGATTTCGAACAGCAAAAGCCACGCTTGCCAGCCGGGCTTGCGCGGCCATTCAGGTCTACGCTTGTTACTGGCCGGCTTGCGAGTCAGGTGCTGGCGTCTGAAATTCTGCCGCACCTGAATCAGGTGGAAAATTTCGAAGCTGAGCTTGCGGTTATTGAGAACCATTTCTATGGCGCGTCGATCCACATCTCCGGGCTCCTGACGGGCCAGGATATCCATGCGCAACTCGCCGCACGCAACCTCGGCGATGCGGTGTTCCTGCCGGCAAATTGTCTGAAGGATGATGCCATTTTTCTGGATGACTGGACCGTTGCTGAACTCAGCGAAAAGCTACAGCGTCCGGTGCTACCTTTGCATGATGACTTCGCTGCCATATTTGATGAGGCCCGCTGAAGCATGCCTTTGCCCATTGTGACACTTGTTGGCCGGCCCAACGTTGGCAAATCAACGCTGTTTAATCGCATTGTGCGGCAGCGTGATTCTATTGTGCACGATGTCCCCGGCGTAACGCGCGACCGCAAGTATCAGCGCGCCGAATGGAGCGGCCGTCACTTCATGCTCGTCGATACCGGCGGCTATCTGCCGGACAGCGAAAACGAGATAGAACGCGCCATCTTCAAACACCTGACGGCGGCCATAGAAGAGTCAGACCTGGTTGTCTTCATGGTAGATGCCAAGACCGGCATTACGGCAGTGGATCAGGAAATCGCCCGCGTTCTGAAGCGCGGCGGCAGAAAAGTATTGCTGGCGGTCAACAAAGTAGACCACGAACGCAGGGAGCTGGACGCCGCTGAGTTTTATGGACTCGGCCTCGACGACGTCATCTCCATCTCCGCCGTCAGCGGTCGTCAGGTTGGCGACTTCCTCGACCAGGTGATCTCACACCTGCCGGAGTCTCAGATCGCCGATACAGATGGTTCGTCTCCTTTTATCTCGCTTGCTGTTATCGGTCGGCCAAACGTGGGCAAATCGTCCTTCATAAATGCGATACTTGGAGAGGAACGGCAGATCGTGACCTCCATTCCTGGCACCACGCGGGACGCCAATGACACAATATTCAAATACTACGGCCAGGAATTTCTGATTATCGATACCGCGGGTCTGCGGCGCAAATCCAAAGTCAAAGAGTCGATCGAATTTTACAGCACCGTCCGCAGCCTGAAAAGTATTCAGCGCTGCGACATCGCAATTTTGCTACTGGATGCCACCATGGGCATGGAATCGCAGGATATGCGAATTCTGCAGGAGGCTGTCCGCCTCAACAAAGGTGTGGTGCTCGCCGTCAATAAGTGGGACCTGATCGAAAAAGATACCCACACGGCCAAACGCTTCGAAGATGAGATGCGGGATGCGCTCAAGAATATCACGTACTTGCCCATTCTGTTCATCTCGGCGCTGACAAAACAGCGCGTATTCAAAGTTATCGAAGTTGCCAAATCTGTACATGCCGAGCGTAGCAAGAAAATCAAGACGCACGAGCTCAATGATTTCTTGCAGCAGATCACCGAACGTTATCCCCCGCCTTCTATGGATCAACGCGAGGTCAAACTTAGCTATTGCACCCAGGTGAAATCGAACCCGCCCGTGTTTGCTTTCTTCAGCAACGCGCCCGCATCTATCCGGTCAAATTATCGGGCTTACATCGAGAACCAAATGCGCAAACGCTATGGCTTCCTGGGTGTACCGCTGACCCTGGTTTTCAAGCGAAAGTGAGTTCATGTTTCGTTCAGGTTTGATTGAATGATTTCACTGTATCTCCAGATTGTAAATCCGAAACAACCGGATGGTGTGCTTCAGTTATTAATTTGCAACCAGGATTTGCAGCGTTCTCGATTGCTCGTCATCTGTGCCGCGTTCTGGCTGTTGCTGCTTTCAGCAGCTTCGGTGGTCGCTCAGGAACAGTCAGCAGGTGCACAGGTGCAGGCCTATCAGCGTTCCGATAGTCTCTTTGCTCAGGCGCTGTCATTGATGCCCGCCGGACAGGTACCGGCAGAATACAGGCAGCTCGTGATGCAACCCTACCCGGGTAAATGCCCGACTGTGTTGCTTGCAGAAATCAGGCGCCAGTTTCATGACTTTTCATCAGCACAGCAGCAAGCCCTGGACGCCCTGTTCACGCGGCCACAGGAGTTGCCGTTGTCATACGTCAGTACCTCCGGGCGCTATCGCATTCATTATAGTGTGGAAGATATGCACGCCGTCCCCACGGGCGATGCGGACAGCGACGGGATTCCCGATTATATCGAAGAAGTAGCGGCAGCCTTTGATTCCTCCGCACGCTGCCTGGTCGGCCAGCTCGCCTACCGGGCGCCGCCGGATGATGGCGGAGTGGATGGTCCGGAGTATGACATCTACGTACTGGCGCAAAGTGATGGCGTCTACGGTTTCACCACGCCTGAGAGTCCGATTCATTCCACCTCCCGAAACGACTTCACCAGCTACATACAGATCGACAACGATTTCAACAACGGCCATTTCAGCGCCGGCCTGGATGGCGCCAGGGTCACGGCGGCGCATGAGCTGTTTCACGCTATCCAGTTTGGTTATCGGGACGCAATCGTGGCGAGCGAGTATTTTTACTACGAATTGTGTTCGAGCTGGATGGAAGACATCGTGTATGACGATATAAATGACTATTACTCTGCGGTCCCGGTCTATCTCGGCAGGACCGATTTTCCTTTCAACAAGTTCGAACGTTTTACGCTTTTCAATTACGGCGCCGCCATCTGGAACCGCATGCTGACACATGTGTTCGGCGATCTGAACCTGGTGCGTGAAACCTGGGAGCTGATGCAAAGCGGCCAGACCGTTCTGCCGGCAATTGATACCATGCTCGGGCGCAGGAATACGGATTTCAACGAGCAGTTTACCTGGTTTAGCTTATGGAATTATCACACCGGCAGCCGCTCAGATACGACCCATTTCTATCGCGAAGGGGCGCATTTTCCTGAAGTGGCCATGCGCATTGACCGTCCGATATTCGTCGATACAACGGTAGTAGATTCAACACGCACGCTTTCCTATGCCTATTATCGCTTCAAGACCGGAGTCGCCGGCGACTATTTTCTCACCGGACGCTTCGCGGAGCAGGATGATTGGCGCTTCGCCGTCATTGTAACGCGGCCGGGTGTGCCTTCTGAGATGTTGGCCACAAGATTTGAGCGCGGCGAAACATTTACTGCCTTGCCGGAGTCGACGGAAATCGTGGTGATACCGGTGAATCTACAGGCGCTCGATGCTCCCGGTCCTGGCGAGTTTGCAAACACCTATGCAAAATTTCGATTTTCGCTGATTCGGGTTGGCCGGCAACAGCGAGATCAGGGCATTGCCGAGATTTATCCCAACCCCTTCATTCCCGGCCGGCATCAACAAATCCGCTTTGGCTTCGAGCCTGAAATTGACGCCGATCTTGAGGTGCGCATCCTGAATGCGAACGGAGAGGTTGTAAAAACGGCACGGCTCGCGGATGGTTCAAGCTTCCTTAATCCGGTAAGCTTCACCTGGGACGGACGTGACTCAGAAGACCGGCCGGTGGCTTCGGGCGTCTATCTTGTTCAGCTTCGTCAGGGTAGTTTTATGCAATTCAGAAAATTTGCAGTAATCCGTAAGTAATCATAAACTTATTGACTTTATGCGCTCTTTTTCTTATACTTTTAGCTTGTGATGATACGAACATTAAAATCCGGGAGGGATGAGTCTTGACCAAAGGTGATATCATCGATATCGTTGCTGAAGGCACCGGTTTGACCAAGATGGAAACTTCGGCGGTGATAGATGGTTTTTTGGCCACAATTGGGTATGCTCTGCAGACCGGAGATACGGTCACCATCCGTGGATTTGGCAGCTTTCGAACCGTCAGACGAAATGAACGTATTTCCCGGAATCCCAAAACCGGCAAAGTGATGCACGTGCCCGAGCGCACGGCGCCGGTGTTTAAAGCATCTTCAGATCTGAAAAAATTAGTAAACCAGCAATTTAGTACGGAATAAACTGTGATTAGGAGGTGAAGCCCTTGCCTAGCGGTAAAAAGAGAAAGCGTCATAAGATTGCAACGCATAAACGAAAGAAACGGTTGAGAAAGAATCGGCATAAGAAAAAGGGTCGTTAAAAAATGACCGTTGCACGCTACTTTCGCTGCTAAGGGATAGAACAGAGGTTGTGGTTCTATCCTTTTCTTTTGCCTGACCGTGACCTATCATGATATCCGGTCTTCGCGAATAAAGTTACGACACATTGCACAGTTCACTGACACTGGCTTGCAGCATCCAAACCTCCGGCTACGGAGCGCACCAGCAGGCTCAACAGGACAAAGTCAGGGGACTGTTTCGGGTACAAAGCCTGGATTTAGGTTAAGGGGTTTTAGGTTGTGTCTCAATTAGATTTCGATGACCTTCTACAAACAGAAACTTATGTTAGCGTTTCCCGGCTAACTAAGGATCTTAAGCTGCTCCTGGAGACCTCGTTTCCTAACGTCTGGGTTCAGGGAGAGCTTTCCAATTTCACCCACCATTCAAGCGGCCACATGTATTTTTCACTCAAGGATGAGTTTGCACAGATACCCTGTGTCATGTGGCGAGGCAATAACCAACACCTGTTTTTTGCGCCGAAAGATGGCATGCGCGTGCTGGCCAAGGGCCGTCTTTCTCTTTATGAAAAACGCGGCGCCTATCAACTCGATATCTGGCACCTGCAACCAGCCGGGACCGGCGATTTACAGCTTGCTTTTGAGGAGTTGAAGAATCGTCTGCGTGCAGAGGGACTTTTTGCGCCGGAACACAAGCAGCCGTTACCACGCTTTCCGCAGCGTATCGGCGTTGTAACCTCACCCACCGGAGCCGCCATACAAGATCTGGTGACCGTTCTGCAGCGCCGCTTTCCTGCTGTTGAGATACTAATCAATCCTGTACGCGTGCAGGGAGATGGG
>CAZVSL010000151.1:0-1115 GCA_964629935.1 uncultured Calditrichaceae bacterium
GTCTGAGTTTCTATCTCTCGGCGCGGCGCACGGTGAATGATGGCTGGCTTTACGGCGAACGCCGATTCCTGCCCTCAGATTCATCCAATTTCCAGAACGCAAATTCTGTTTATATGGAGCAAAGCGGGAACGGGGCGGCCGTGGCCATGAACCGCAACGAGCAGCTTTACGCCAACGCCAAGCTCGTATTTCGCGTCACGCCCACCGTCAAGCTCAAATACAACTTGCTGGGAGACTTTCGGAACTTTCGTGAATATGACCATCTGTTCAGGCTTAATCCCGAAGGTGATGTCAGGAATGAAGAGAGCGGCATGACGCACATCGTGAGCTGGAACCATGCGGTTTCGGATAAGGCATTTTACACGGTGCGATTATCACGCTATGATTTTGAGTTCGAGTCAAATGTGTTCGATGATCCGCGCGACCCGCATTACGTCAATCCGCAGTTGTTGATCAACCGCGAAGACGCGTTTAGCTTTCTGACCGGCGGCGTCGACATGACACATTTTCGCCGCACCACCACTGTGCATACCGTGAAAACGGATGTAACCTGGCAGCTCACGAAAGTGCATCAGATTAAAACCGGCGTCGAGTTCAAACACAATCGCCTGTTTCTGAATTCGCGCGAAGCGTTCTACAACGGCGTCGAAGGCGGCGGCGTCTTCAACGTCGAAAACTTTTTTCGCAAAGGCACTTACGAGCACAAACCGATCGAATTTTCGGCGTATGCGCAGGACAAGATCGAGTTAGCCAACATGACGGCAAACGTGGGGCTGCGCTATGATTACTTTAATTCGAACAGCCAGGCGCCGGTTGACTTACGTGATCCGGGCAACGTGCTGCGGCCGCGTGACAACGCCTATGCAAGCGCTGCCGCCAAACAGCAGCTCAGCCCGCGTATCGGACTGGCCTTTCCGATTTCTGACGACGGTGTCTTGCATGCCTCCTATGGCCATTTTTTTCAGATTCCGCCGTTCGAGTTTCTTTATTTGAATCCCGGCTTTAATGTCGCTCCCGGCGGTTTGAACACGCTCATGGGCAATGCGAATCTCAATCCGCAATCGACCGTCATCTACGAAATGTCGTCGTTGTTCGATGAAATGGCAACTGACAAC
>CAZVSL010000151.1:1125-3510 GCA_964629935.1 uncultured Calditrichaceae bacterium
TACGAAATCGGTTTGCAACAGGCGTTCTTCGACCAGGTGAGCATAGATCTCACCGGCTTCAACAAGGACGTGCGTGATCTGTTAGGAACGCGTATCTACGAAACCTACGCCCTCGGCGACCGCTATGCGCGCTATGAAAATCGTGATTACGGCAACATTCGAGGCCTAACGCTGTCGGTCAACAAGCGGCCAACTCAGAATGATCATTTGACGCTGTCATTTGATTACACATTTCAGGTTGCCGAGGGCAATGCCTCGGACCCCAACCATGAATTCAACAATCAGCAATCGGATCCGCCGAAGCAGAGCAATATTCAGGTGGTGCCGCTGGATTGGGACCAGCGCCATACTATCAATTTGTCCGTTTCGTATCACCATCCGAAATACTTCACCGCCGGCGTCATCGCCCAGTTTCGCACCGGCTTGCCCTACACGCCGGCGATACAGAACAACGAATCTTCGTTTCAGAACAGCGGCCGCCGGCCGCTCAGCCATAAGGTCGATTTGAGATTTTCCAGAGAATTTAGGTTCGCCGGTATCCGGCAGAAGCTGTTTCTGAAAGTATTCAACGTCTTCGACCGCAGGAACGAGATTGATGTCTATAGTGACACGGGTCGCGCCGCCAATTCTCTGATAAGCCAGTTCATCGGCGAGCGCCGCGCCAATGTCAATACCCTTGACGAGTGGTTACAGCGCCCGGATTTCTATTCAGAGCCGCGGCGTGTTTTGGCAGGCGTGGAGGTGCAGTTCTAGACCAGTTGGCAATGGCAGCTATCAGTGGCAGTGGCAGTGGCAGTGGCAGTGGCAGTAGCAGTGGCAGTGGCAGTAGCAGTGGCAGTGGCAGTGGCAGTAGCAACTATGTAACATGTATCAATTTAGCCATTCACCAATCCAATACAGCAACAACCTAAACAAAAAGCTGGCATAGAACACGGTAAGTCTTTGGCATATTGATGATAACATTTTTAAAAAAACTCCATGACCGCGAGGTAGCATTGCTGCTGCTGGGCTCCTGTTTATATGTCATGTCTTTTGCTTCGGCAGTGCCGGCGCAGGTCAATAGCGTGCCTGAGCACATGCGCGGCGATCGGCAGTACCGCAAGGAGGGCATCCACAATGGCAACCTTGTCGAAACGCTGTTTTACAATTTTGGCGAGGTAGCATGGTGGGGCCGGCAGCCCTCGGGTGTCTGGCCTAAAGGCAGCAACCGATCATACATGGATGGCATCACGCCTCTCGTCGTCACCGAAGTGGTCGATGCGCGTGGCGAGACCATCCACATTGTGGAAGCCGGGTACCGCGAGCTGATGGATATCTCGCCCGAAGGCGTCGAGCGCGGCTGGCAACCGCGGCCGGGCTATGCCAATCCGAATCAGGACGAGATCGGCATGAGCGACGATCCGAATTCTTGGCCGCAAAGCTGGCCGGACAAGGCTTCCGATTGGTCCGGCTTCTGGAACGGCTACTTTGGTAAGCGCACAAACGCCGATCAGGAGAGCTATTTCGTCATGGACGATGACGCTGACGACGGTCATAACTTTTATCCCGATTCCACGGACAGGACGCGCCGGGGCCTGGCGACGCGTGTCGGCGTTCGGGGATTTCAATGGTCAAATGTGCTTGCCGAGGATCTGATCTTCTGGCATTACGATATCACCAACGAAGGCACCACGCCGTACCAGAAGATGATTTTTGGCATGTATGTCGATGTCGGAGTTGGCGGCCAGTTTGACTCCAACGATGACAACGCCTCTTTCGAGCTTGGCGACGACATCACCTATTCCTGGGATACCAACGGCCTGGGACAGGGCGGCTGGGGCCCCACCGGATACTGCGGCTATGCTTTTCTCGAAAGCCCGGGCAATCCCTTCAACCACATCGATGATGACGGCGATGGCGAGGACAACAGTCCGGTGATAACCGCGAACATGATTCTGGGAGAGATTCCGGAAAACGGCATCGATGATAATCAAAACGGGCTGGTCGACGAGGCAGAATTTCACATCGGCTTCAAATATACGGATGGCGTCGATAACGACGGCGACGGTCTTGTTGATGAAATGATCGATGAGCGCCGCGATGACGGCATCGATAATGACAGCGATTGGGATCCGGAGCGCGATGACGTCGGCGAGGATGGCGTGGCCGGCACCGGCGATAGCGGTGAAGGCGACGGCTTGCCAACGGCCGGCGAACCCAATTTTGATGCCACGGATCTGGATGAGTCCGACCAGATCGGCCTGACGGCATTCGACGTGTTTTTCATAGGCACGGGTGTCTCCTTTCAAAAAGACGACGAAATCTGGAATCGCATCTCATACAGTCATTTTGATACCAGATTGCAAAACGGCAACATCGCCTTTTTGTACGGCTCCGGGTTGTTTC
>CAZVSL010000151.1:3520-11992 GCA_964629935.1 uncultured Calditrichaceae bacterium
AGCAGACTGAGCGCTTTTCGGTGTGCCTGCTGTTTGGTGAGAACTTCGATGATATCCGGCGCAATAAGCAAACCGTGCAGCAGATCTACAACAACAACTACAATTTCGCCCGCCCGCCGGACAAGCCACGCGCATGGGCCGTCGCCGGCGACAAAAAGGTGACCTTATACTGGGACGACCGCGCTGAGCTGAGTTACGATCCCTTTTCCGATCCGCCGAATGATTTCGAGGGCTATAAGATCTACAAAGCTACAGATCCCGGCTTTCTGGACGCGCGCATCGTAACCAATTCCTTTGGTGAAAAGACGTTCCTCAAGCCTGCGGCGCAATTCGATATCCGGAATGAGGTGTCGGGCTTTTTCCCTGTCGATTTTCAAGGCTTGCGAATTTACATGGGTGACAACAAAGGCTTGCAGCATTCCTGGACCGACACCGATGTCATCAATGGGAAGACATACTATTATGCTGTGGTTTCGTACGATCGTGGTGATCCGGAACTCAATTTCTATCCATCGGAATGCAGCCGCGTGATCGTGCGAGATGTTAGCGGTGAAGTTCAGACGGATGTCAACACTGTGGCGGTGACGCCGCAGGCCCCCGTCGCTGGCTACCGGCCGGGTGGACCTGTGCAGGAAGTCGAGCATGTGAGCGGCCCGGCTACAGGCAATGTCTGGGTCGACGTACTGGATCCGCTGCAAGTGCGCGATGACCGTACCTATGAAATCAATTTTGATGACACCAGCGTGCCAAATCTCATCATCTATGATCTTGTCGATGTCACCACCCCGGCGCAACCAGACACGATCTTCAAACAATCCACGTTTGTGCGTGGCGAGGATTTCAACCCGGTGTTTGACGGCATGCGTGTGTTTGCCTTTACAGACAGCGTCGAATGGGATGGCCAAAATACGCGCTGGCTGCGGGGCGAGAGCAATCTCCAGGTCAGAGTAGAACAATTGCACGCATTCGAAGGGCGCAGACCGGGCTATCCATCAAGCTATGAAATTCGCTTCGGTGAGCCGGACACGACCTGGTGGTTTGGCCCTCGCTTTCCGGTAAATCTTTCTGTGTGGGATATTTACGAGGGTGAGAAGGTGCGATTCATGCTGGAAGAGCAAAACGCTGCGACGCGGGACAGCTCGGTCTCCGCCGGTGAATTCATCCGAATATTGCTGTTCGAGGGCAATGTGCAGCGTGAAGTGTGGCGCGTGACCTTTCTTCCGCCCACAGATGGCTCGCCTCTGGTTTTGCCGCAGGCAAGCGATGTGCTGCATGTACGTATCAAAACGCCATTTCGCACCGGCGACCGCTACCGGTTTACTACACAAGCTGCCGGCGTGGATCAGACTCAGGCCGTGGATGATTTAGAGCGCATTGCAGTCGTGCCCAACCCGTATGTGGTGGCGGCGAGATGGGAGCCGCCCCGTTTGTTTGCTACGGGCAGGGGAGAGCGGCGACTGTTTTTCATCCATCTGCCGCAAACTTGTACCATCCGAATTTACACAGTCAGCGGCGATCTGGTACAAACTCTGGAACATGATTCGACGCTGTTGGATGGCGCCGAACCCTGGGATTTGAAAACCAAGGATGGTCTCGACGTGGCGCCCGGGGTCTATATCTTCCACGTGGAGGCGCCCGGTCTGGGAGAAAAAGTAGGACGATTCGCCATAATCAAGTAGATGGGGATGATTTTGAAGATTAGGTTCACAATTATTGCTGTCTTTTGCTGTCAGGCATTTGCGCAATTTGCTGTCGCTCAGCAATCCGATAATTTGACCAAAGCCGGCACGGCTGCCGGTCAATTCCTGAAGATTCCTGTGGGCGCGCGCGCCATTGGTATGGGAGGCGCCTATGTTGCGCTGGCCAACGATGTCTCGTCGGTGCACTGGAATCCGGCTGGATTGGTATCGGCCGGCCGGCGCGGTGCAGCCAATTTTGTACACACCGACTGGCTTGCCGGCATGACTTTCGATTTTGCCGGGGTCGTGGTCAAGTTTGACAATGCTAACGCGCTTGGCCTGAGCATCACAGTGCTGTCGATGTCGGATATGGCGGTGCGCACGGAGTTTGAGCCGGAGGGTACCGGCGAGTTCTTCAGTGCTTCTGATTTGGCGCTGGGATTGAGCTATGCTCGTCAGCTTACGGACCGTTTCAGTCTTGGCGGCAATGCCCGCTACGTACGTCAGCAAATCTGGCACTCATCGGCTTCCACCGTAGCGTTCGATGTCGGAATTCAATTTCAAACGGAGATGGAATGGCTCAGGCTCGGTCTCAGTGTATCCAATTTTGGGCCGAAGCTCAAATACTCTGGCAAAGATCTGCTGGTCAATTTCGATTTCGATCCTAATCAAGCCGGCGACAGTGAAACCATTTTCGCAGACCTGCAAACGGATTCCTGGGACCTGCCGCTGCTGTTCCGCTTTGGTATGGCATTGCAGATGTTGCGCGGTCATAGCAATCAGTTAACATTGGCATTGGAAGGCCACCATCCCAACGATAACACCGAACACGTCAACTTTGGCATGGAGTATGGTTTCAGGCGCTGGTTTTATCTCAGAGGCGGCTATCAGGCATTGTTTTCCCGGGATTCAGAGCGCGGCCTGGCTTTAGGCGTTGGGCTTGTGCACTATCTTGGCGCTACGAGTCCTATGAAATTTGACTACGCTTATACCGACTGGGGGCGGTTGTCCAGCGCACACAGAATCTCTGTTGAATTTAGCTGGTAGGGATAGTGCGCAACCCTGACAGGATTAAGGAAACAATCCTGTCCGGCTTAATTTCCATCGAGGAGGAAATGGGTAACAATTTCCACACGCTTTACGGTCATTTCAGCGATGACGGCAAAGAGTACGTCATCACAGATTATCGCACCCCGCGGCCATGGGTAAATGTGATCAGCAACGGCAGCTATGGCATGGTGGTCTCTCAGGTTGGCGGCGGCTTTAGCTGGATCGAGCATGCCAATCTCAATCGATTGACCCGCTGGCAGCAAGACCTGATCCGCGACGATTGGGGCAAGTATATTTATATCCGCGACGATGATTCAGGCGAATTCTGGAGCCCGACGGTACGACCTGTCCTTGCTGAGCTGGAAGCGTATGAATGTCGCCATGGCCTGGGCTACACACGATTTTCGTCGGTCCGTGACGGCATCCGTTGCAATCTGCGCTATTTTGTCCCCTTCGGAAACAACCTGGAAGTATGGACATTGACGCTGCAAAACCTCAGCGGCCGCCCGCGACGTCTGAGTGTGTTTACGTATTTTGAATGGTGCCTGGGGGTATGCCCCGATAATCACCGAGAGTTTCACAAGACGTTTCTGGAAACGGAGTTTGATAACGAAAGTCAGGTCTTGCTGGCACGCAAACGGCTCTGGGAGGCGCCCTCTGATCGTGGACACTGGAATATGAGCTGGGACCGCACAGCCTACTTTGCTTGCAGCCAGCAGGTAGACGGCTTTACAGGAGACAAAGCGGACTTCATCGGGATGTACCGCGATCTGTCACGACCTGTTGCTCTGGAGAACGAGACGTTACAGGGCGAGGATGGCAAGTGGAATGACTCTGTTGCGGTCATGCACAAACGCATTAAGCTGGTGCAGGATGAAGAGAAAACAATGCACTTCTACCTGGGAGCTGAAAAGTCTACTGAAGCTGTTTTGGCTACGGTGGAGCAGTTTCGTCGTAAAGGTGAGGTTCCGCAAGCTTTCGCTAATGTGCAGTCTGAATGGCGGCGCCTGTTACAGGCGACAGAGGTTGAAACGCCGGACCAGGCCGTCAATTACATGACAAATACCTGGCTGGTTTATCAGGCCATCTCCGCACGACTATGGGGCCGTGCGGCTTATTATCAGCAGAGCGGTGCGTATGGCTTTCGGGATCAATTGCAGGACAGCCAGATTTTCCTTTACCGCGATCCCGGCCAGACTCGAAAGCAAATATTGTTGCATGCAGCACATCAGATGCGGGAAGGCAAAGTGCTGCACTGGTGGCATCCCATCACCGAGGTTGGCCTGGACGCCAACATGACCGACGATCTGCTGTGGCTGCCATTCTTGACTGTGCAATATCTTAAGGAGACAGCGGATTGGAGCATTCTGGATGAGAAAGTGAGATTCTATGACCATGATGAGCCTCATTCGCTTCTGCGGCATTGCGAACGCGCCATCGAGTGCGTGCTGTCGCGCATGAGCCCACGCGGCTTGCCTTTGATTCTTGCCGGCGACTGGAATGATGGCTTGAGCGCAGTCGGCCTGGAGGGCAAGGGTGAGTCCATCTGGCTGGCACATTTTCTTTACTATGTCTTGACTGAGTTTTCCATAGTAGCACAACGAACAGGGGGCGGGAAAGCATTCGCATATTACGACGAGGCGGCGCGGCATCTGAAGAAGAAGATCAATGAACATGGCTGGGATGGCGACTGGTTCTGGCGCGCCAGCAAAGATACGGGGGAGCGCATCGGCAGCCACGCCTGTGCGCAGGGAAAAATCTTTCTGAATCCGCAAAGCTGGGCCGTGATCGCGGACAGCACGACAGCGGAACGCAAACGCCGGGCCATGGACGCAGTCGCAGAACTGCTGGAAACTGACGTGATTGGCCCGCTCTTACTGCGTCCGGCCTACTCTGAACCTGACGCACAGATCGGATATTTGTCTCGCTACGCGCCCGGTTTGCGCGAGAACGGCGGCGTTTATATGCACGCCGCCACCTGGGCGATATGGGCAGAATGCCTGCTGCAAAGACCGGAACGGGCTTATGAGATCTACCGCAAAATTTGCCCGGTCCACAACGGCATGCACCCGGACCGGTATTTTGCCGAACCTTATGTCACGCCTGGCAATATCGATGGGCCGGACTCGCCGCACTGCGGCCGCGGCGGCTGGAGCTGGTACACAGGCTCTGCGGCCTGGCTCTATCGCGTCACGATTGATGCTATCCTGGGTGTGCGGGCCGACTATGACGGACTTCGAATTGCGCCGCAATTGCCAGCCGCCTGGAACTCCGCGAAGGTCAAGCGCTTCTTCAGAGGGGTGACGTATCACATACAAATCACGCGCAGCGATCAAGAATGTACTGCTCCGAAGATTGTTGTTGACGGCGCGCCGGTTAAAGGGTTGCTGATTACGCCGGTTGTGGGCAAGACTGAGGTCGAGGTGGATGTGAAGATTTGAATGGGCGAGGGGGCCTCGAACCACCCTGCTTTGAAACTCTGAACGAGTTCGAAGCTGTCCTTCCGGGGGAGGGAATTTTTTTGTGGGGGTTAGTTTGGGATGTGGGTCTGTTGGTGTTCAGATGTCAATACCTGAGAAACGCCGGAGAGTAACCATGAATACAATAAAATTTGCTGTTTCCCTATTCATTCTGATGTGCGGCGGCCTGTTCGCACAGGATGAAACCGTCGTTATCTTTAGCGACAGCCCGGATGGCGACAGATTGTACGACAGCTCGTTCGGCTTCCGGCAATCGCCGAGTGAGCTGGAACTGGCCGGCAATAACGATAAATTTCCTGTCGATACTGCGCATCCGTTTCAGGGAGCGCACAGTCTGCGTTTGAGGTGGACTTCGAATGCTGGTGGGGATTGGGGTATGGCGGTGGCCGCGCCCGGCTGGGTTGCTTTCGACTATACGCAGTATGACAGCATTGTCTACTGGATAAACGGGCCCGCCGCTATCGCCGCAGAAGATTTGCCGGAGTTGGCTATTGAAGATCTGGCAAACAAGAAAAGCACCCGATCCTTGCTCGGCACTCACCTGCCAGACGGTGTGGATGCTGATTCAACGACCTGGCAGAAGGTGCAAATACCAATCGATGCCTTTTCTCCCGGACCTGAGAATGCTGATTTCACCCGCATCAAGACCATCTTCCACTATCAAAGACATGACGACGGCGTGCAGCACACGGCGTGGCTCGACGAAGTCCGGCTTATCAAATCCGGCGCCAGCGGTTCAGAACCACCGGCAGCGCCGCGGGACCTCACGGCTGCTGGCTACGATAGCCGTATAGATCTGAAGTTTGCCCGCAACACGGAACCCGATCTGTTGGGTTATTTCGTCTATCGCTCCGAAACCAGAGAGGGTGCTTTCGAAAAACTCACAGGAACTGTGCACACAACCCATCTCTACAGCGATTTCTTTGGCGAAAACGACCGCACTTATCATTACTATGTCACTGCTGTCAACCAGAATTTCCAAGAATCTTTACCATCTGACACGGTTTCCGCGACCTCCCACACGATGACCGAGGAAGAGCTGATAACTTCGGTACAGGAAGCCGCTTTTCGTTATTTCTATGATTATGGCCACCCTGTGAGCGGCCTGGCGCGTGAACGTAAAGGCTCCGGCAACACCTGCACCAGCGGCGGCACGGGCTTCGGTCTGATGACTATGGTCGTGGGCGCGGAGCGCGGTTTCTCCAGCCGGGATTCCATTGCTGCGCGCATCGTAAAAATCCTGCGCTTCCTGCGTGATGTTGCCCCGCGTTATCATGGCGCCTGGTCCCACTGGATCGACGGCAGCAGCGGTGCAACCATCCCCTTCAGCCAGTTCGATGACGGCGGCGATTTGGTGGAAACCGCTTTTCTGGTGCAAGGCATGCTGACTGCGCGCCAATATTTCGATCGTGATAATCCTGTGGAGCAGGAGCTGCGCACACTTTGTACGCAGCTTTGGGAGGAAGTGGAGTGGAGCTGGTACCGCCAGGATCCGCCTCAGCTTGTGCTCTACTGGCACTGGTCGCCAAATCATGGCTGGCGCATGAATTTTCCCATCAAGGGATTTAACGAGACTATGATCGTTTATCTTCTGGCCGTGGCCTCGCCAACCTATCCCGTGCCGCCCTCGCTCTATGAGACCGGCTGGGCCGGCCCGGGCTACGCGAATGGCAATACCTACTATGGCCACAAACAATGGGTCGGACCGCCCAGGGGCGGCCCGCTTTTCTTCACGCACTATTCATTTTTGGGCTTTGATCCGCGGGACAAACGGGACGCCTACTGCAACTACTTCGACAACAACCGCAATATCTCACTGATCAACCGCGCGTATTGCATCGACAATCCCGGCAACCACACCGGCTATGGCGCGCTGGTGTGGGGACTGACGGCCAGCGATAATCCCTGGGGCTACAGCGCGCACGAGCCCAACAATGACAACGGCACCATCACGCCGACCGCCGCCGTGAGCGCCATGCCTTACGTACCCGAAGAATCGATCGCGACTCTGAAGCACTTTTATTATGAGCTGGGTGAGCGCTTATGGGGTGAGTTTGGTTTCCGCGACGCGTTTAACTTAGACGAAGACTGGTTTGCCCAGAGTGTTCTGGCTATAGATCAGGGCACCATGGCGCCAATGATCGAGAACTATCGCACTGGCTTGTGCTGGGAATTATTCATGGCGAATCCGGAAATCCCGCAGATGCTGGAAACTCTGGGATGGGTGACGAGCGTTGAAGCCGTTGATGGTGAATTGCCGCGCCGATTTGCGCTGTTGCAGAATTATCCGAATCCGTTTAATCCTGAAACTACCATCCGGTTCGAACTGGCACGCTCCGAGGAGGTGACGCTCGAGATATTTAACTTACTGGGTCAGCGTGTCCAGACCATCTACGATAATGAATTCCTGAATGCCGGTAGCCAGAGTGCGACAATCGATGCGCGACATTTGTCTTCAGGCGTCTACATCTACCGCTTGCGTGCCGGTGAATTTGTAGCGAGCCACAAGATGGTCGTGCTCAGGTGAGCCGGAGTATGTTGAAATTGACAGGCATTGAAAATCGAATTTAGTCTGTTCGCTGAATTCCCAGGGCGGCAAAGCCGCATGGGCCGAATTACTTTCTCATTTCTTTGTATTTTATGGCAAAGAAATGAGAAGTAATAGCATAATGTTTTGTGAGTATCCAGAATTGAAGATGGAAGATCGTGCAGCTAAATGGTTCCTCGCCTTATATCTTTCATCTTCCATCCTCCGTCTTTTATTCTCAGCTCTGCTGGCGGTTCTCGCCACTGTGGTCTCAACCGCCTGTGACAACCAACAGAGCCCGGATGAGCAAGCCACCCTGCGCGTCGATGGTGAGACCGTTTCGCTCGAGCAGTTCCGCAACCGCTACGAGTTGGATCCGGCTTTCCCGGGCGTCAAGCATGGTGTGGCTGGACTGCGCGAATATGCTGAGACTCTGGCAGACGAGATTCTGTCATTAAAGCTTGCGCGGCGTGAAGGCGTGGTGGAAGAGCCGCGCTTTCAGCGTTATCTCTCCTACTGCCGGCAGCGGGCTATGGTGCAGGCGCTATACCGTCAGGAAGTTGCAGACCAGATCGAAATCTCGGAGACCGAGCTGCGGGCAGCATACCGCAAAAGTCTGCACGTGCTGCACGTGCGCCATTTGTTTGCCGCCACGAAAAAACAGGCACGCGACCTGTACCTGAAGCTGCAGCAAGGGGTCCCGTTCGATTCTTTAGCGCAGGACGTGTTTGTTCAT